>WRII01000119.1 GCA_009782825.1 Peptococcaceae bacterium | reverse complement strand
CGGCATACCGTTCGCTTTATGCTCGTTTATGATCTTTGTTATGCCCTTTTTATTCCTTCTGGAGAAAATCACGCCGGTCGATAACTGGTTTGTCGGAATCGGGATACCGTCCGCCATTGTAGGAGTTCCTTTTATATGGATCACATATTTACTGTTCCGGTTTTTAAAGATCAGTTGGTGGTTTAAGGCGGCGATCACTGTTTTCCTCGGGGGCGTCGTTGCCAGCCCGATAATCAACCATTTTGTTAACGTATTCACGAATGAAACGCCGACATTTTTCCAACGCTTTATAAACATCTTCCCATGCTTTGTTGTGGCAGTCCTGCTTGTGATCATGGGCTTCAGGAGAAGCGCCGGGAGAAAGGCTATGTATTCAGACGGGAAAGAGTCGCACGCGTCTCCGCGAGAATAGTCTCGCCCTCATCGCCGCTGAGCGCCACACTTCGAACAAAAGGCCATATCTATAACCCTCCTGACAGATTGTTAAAACACTAGTGGTCTGAGTTTCGAATACCGCCAAAGAAAGTGTGTCACATGCAAAAACGCAGTACAATACTATTTTCTTGCGGGTAGATTCTTTGAGTTTCCCCAAAAACGGGGAGCGAAAGAACCGGAAGTAATTGCAGGACAAGAGCGAAGTTCAGGTATGAAAATGAAAAATGAAAACGACCGAAAAAGACAGAAACGACAACAGGCAACAGCCACCTCTGCGCCCCCGCTTCGCGCCCGCGCGCCCCACCCGATAAAGACGCGAACTGTGTTCGCTAATTTGACTGCGTAGGTAATGAGCGCAACCACTCATACCTGTGGAAAAACTGCACTTCAAAATGGGAAACACACCACGAAAACGGAATAAATGTAGTCAACTCGGTTCGAATGTGGACAACTTCCCGGGCTGGCACAAACTGGTAAAATAATTCTTGCCAAACCCAACGAAAAGAGTGCAAAACCTGACGATCTGTGATATGCTAGAATCTCTACAAACATAGTCATATCAACGAATCGGAGGCTTTGCACATGACTCATTATACCACTATGTCGAGTAATTTGAAAAGAGGTATTTTACGTTTTACTGAAGCGATATCAGCCGGGCTTTCTAGGCCTGAGTTCAAGTTCGTTTCTCAGATGGTTTACGGATTGCTGTGCAGCCAAAGCTGCCACATATCGAAGATAGCAAGGGCATTGGATGAAGACATACTTCTTAAGAAAACCATCGAACGGCTATGCCGGAATTTGGCGACATTCACAGGAGGTGCAAGAGTCCTCAAAAATTACATAAAGCGGATAAAACATAGCCTGAACGACAAGGCGCTCCTGATAATCGATGACGGAGATATAAGCAAACCCTGTAGCAAAAAGATGGAAGGGCTTAGGATAGTCCATGACGGCAGCACGGGGACTAACAGGCCGGGATATCATATGCTTGACATAACTGCACTTACCTCAGAGCATAAAGCCCCCATCGGCGTGTATTCGCGCGTATATTCTGCGGGGGAGGAAACCTTTGTCAGTGCGACAGACGAAACACTGAAAGCATTGGGTTTTCTGAGAAAACACTTTAAGAGGGGCAATGTCAGGGTATTTGACCGTGGGTTTGATGCGAACATGTTCTTTGAGGATCTGATCGACCATAATGAGAAGTTTGTGATAAGGGTAAACCTGAACCGGAATGTGATATACAAGGGGGAAACGGTCAAGATAACGGAACTCGCTGAACGGTATAAAGGCAAGTATTCCCTGCGGTTCAAGAGGAAGAATAGAAAACCGGCCGACTGCAAAATATCAATCGTCCCAATAAGGATGTGCTTCCGGCCGGGCGTGGATCTGAACCTTGTAATATGCAGAGGGATAGGTCAAGAGCCGATGCTGCTGGTAACAAACCTAAAGAGCGAAGATGAGAGGATCGCGGTCATAGTAACGAAGGTGTATCTCCTGCGCTGGAGGATCGAGGAGTTTCACGGTTTTAAGAAGCAACAGTTCGGATTTGAAGATTTCCGTGTGCGCTCTCTAGCCGCCATACGAAATCTTGATTTACTACTCACAATAGCCATAGGGTACATAGGCATGATGAGCGAGCGAGCAGAAGACAAGCGGATCGTCATGGAGTTAATCGAAATCTCGAAGCGAATATATGGTGTCCCCCGATTTAGGTTCTATGCGGTGGCAGATGGCATGTTTTCAGTGTTTGCAAGGAGTAAGCAAGGGATATCGCATATGATGGCAAAAAAACGACGAAGTGGGCAGATGAGCCTGTTCCCCGAGCAGTTTCTTTCCACCGCATGAGATCGATGAATGCAAGCACGTAATAGCACTCTAACCGCCCAACGGGCGCACGGGTGGGGGGCGGGGCGCGAAGCGGGGCGCCAAGGGAAGGTTGCGGACAATGCTAGGAAAAATGGGGAAACTCAAATAATATTCATCTTGCAATATCCCCGGCGCTGCTTTATAATGGAGAGAAATCGCGCCGGTGTGATGGAATGGTAGACGTGTCGCACTCAAAA
>WRII01000118.1 GCA_009782825.1 Peptococcaceae bacterium | reverse complement strand
TAGTTCGATAGAACAGAATACTATTCGGCAGGAAGTATTGATGCAGGAATTAGAAGTTGATGAACTATTCATTGATAGAGCCAGCGGTAAAAACACTGACAGGCCAGAATTAAAGCGGCTATTAACCTATGTCCGCCAAGGGGATACAGTCATCGTGGAGTCGATCAGTCGTTTCGCTCACAACACTAGTACACCACCAAGCTAGGAAAGGGTGATAACAGGGTAAAGTTTTTTGAGTTTAATTCTGGCATCAGCAGAGGTAAATCTCCAACAAACAGAAGAACAGGCGGCATTTCTGCGGAATTGCCAAACGGATACATGGCGGCGCATTGACTCAATACTCGGCATATTACCCGCAAGGCATTGGCGAGATAAAATGCCTATCTCGATTTCGGCCATGTTCAGCCAGGAAGCGTGAAGCGGGGTGTGATGGATTTCTAGTTTTTCCGCGATCCGCCGTGCCTCATAGGGCTCAAATGCCTTATACAATGACGCAATTGAATGAATATTCAGGTTATCCATAACCATGACAACCTTTTCTGCATGGGCATAATGAACATCCACCAGGTCGCGGATAAAACCTGCAAAGTCAATCGCTCTTCGCTTTTCAGTCACTTTGATTACGCGCTTGGCCCCCAAAGGTTCAAACGCTATAAACAAATCCGCCACACCGCACCGCCGGTATTCATAATCCACAAGTTCCGGACTGCCCGGTATGGCTGGAATGGTCTTTTCCTCAATCAGTTGCCGGTTGGTTTCGTCCAGGCACACCACGGGATTGAGCGGGTCATAAGGCCGTTGGTAGACATCCAGCACGTCTTCCATACGTGCTACAAATTCCGCTCCCGGTTTGGGAATACACCATTCCTTCTTTTGCCAAGGCTTAAGCTCGTTTTTTTAAGCGTGTTCATTACTGCGGTATCAGATATGCTCTCTACCACGCCCAGTCTGACCAGTTCATCCGCTATTAGCTGCAATGTCCAGTGTTCTCGACCCTCCGGAGCCTCGGAACATGCTATTGCCACGATGTGAGCCTCGACCTTGCCGTCTATTTTGCGATGCCGGTTTTGTTGCTCTTTTCTACCAAGCGCTGATTCTACCCCTTCATGTACAAAGCGTTTTGCTACATTGCTTATGGCTGTATGTCCTGCTTGGTAGGCTTCACCTATTTTATCAATTGTCCAGTTCCTATTCTCGGGAATCTCGTCAAGTTTTAGCAATATCTGTGCGTGCTTGATACGATAGCCTTGTGTTTTTCCTTTTTGTATTATTCCTTTCACATAACTCCGTTCTTCCTCGCTTAGTGTTACGTAATATTTCTTTCCCATTTTTATCACCCCTGTCTTCTTCGGCTTTTCTGGGGTGTTTGTTTATAGATTCTTCCTAAATTGGTAGGATACTAGGGAAGAGGAAGCAAGATTCCGATACCCCAAACGGGTGAAAAAAATGGATATGATGACAGGGTTAAGGCAGTGCGTGAGCAAAGTAGAAGAAGGCTCAACCTACAGAGGATATTTCTACAGAATATCTGACGTACTAACAATCAGCATATGTGGGATGATGTGCGGAATAGAGAAAGCGAAGTACATCTGGGAATGGGCAAATGAGCAACCCGTTCGAGAGTTTTTGTTGGATGAGTTTGGGATAGAGAAGATACCCTGCTACTCTCAATACATGAACATCTTAGGGATAATCGACCCAGAGAAATTCAATCTATGCTTTATCAAATGGGTTCAGGGGGTACTGGGAAAGGACATAGCAGGCAAGACAGTAGCGATAGACGGGAAGACAATCTGCGGCGCAGAGAAAGTATCGAAGGATGGAACTCTCCTACATATCGCAAGTGCGATGGTGGCAGAGGCGGGGTTGGTCATCGGTTCACGGGAGGGTGGGACGAGGACGGATGAAATAACCGCGGTTCGCGAATTATTGGAATTGCTTGACATCAAAGGAACAATCGTGGTGGCGGACGCCTTGCATTGCCACAAAAAAACGGCGGAATCAGTATTGCTGGCGGATGCTGATTACTTATTCGTGGTGAAAGACAATCAACCGAGTCTGAAAGATGACCTTGAACTGTTCTTTTCGCAACCACCCGGTTTACTGGAATCCCATGCAACAGTAGAAAAAAACGGTGGCCGGCTTGAATGTCGCAACGCATATGTATCTCATGCCGTTGGAAACATAGGTGAGAATTGGGCAAACCTACGGAGTATTGGTGCAATCCGCCGGCACTTTGAAAAAGGTGAAACCATAACGAGTGAATGGCACTACTACATTTCCAGCGCGCCGCTTACTGCCGAACAACTGCTGCACCACGCACGAGCTGAGTGGCAGATTGAGTCAATGCACTGGATTCTGGACGTTCATTTCAGGGAAGACAAGACAGGTATAGGAAACATGAACACCCAGAAAACCATGAACATCTTGCGCAAAATCACTCTCAATCTTCTGCGTGAATTCAAAGCAATAACTGGCTCAACATCTGCTCTCTCTGCTTTGCTTCGTAAAAATCTTTTCAATATTTCTAATCTTTCCGCTTTCCTCCATGATCTATCTCCTCTTCTTTCTTTGCGAAATTAGATTGACGTGTGAGAGAGGGAAGGAGAACGGGTGGTGATGTGCTATTCATTCTCCCCA
>WRII01000117.1 GCA_009782825.1 Peptococcaceae bacterium | reverse complement strand
TGGCGGACTAACCACAATATATGCCGGGCCGTTAGCGGGAGCAGCCGTCTATGGCGGAACAAGTACGCTCATAGGGGAGGGATTAGAAAAACTAACAGGAACCAACGACCGCTCATTTAGCGAGATAGCGCAGGATACCGCAGTAAATACTGTCATATCCACAGCCTTTGCAGGCGGAATCAAATTGCTTGCAAAACCCATTTCGAAGGTTGTTAAAAATGTAGGTAATAAGGTCAAACCGGAAATCACTTCTGACCTAAACCCATCCATCAAGCCGAATAACCCGGCAAAACCCAATGGGCCCGCTAAAACGAAGACAAACCAGCCGACACATCAGAGAAGCCTGTGTCTTCAAGTCAGCCAACCGCACCAGGGAAACCCGCATCAGGGAAGCCTGCATCTTCAGGTCAGTCGGTGAGTCCGGCTTCTCAGGGGGCGGGGTCGGGGTCGGGTACGAATCCCACGAGCGCGGGACGTCAAGTCGCCGCCAGTATGTCTGATCAGGATTTCGTTCAGAAGATAGCAAGGTTGTCAGAAAACTGGGGAGTCAGGAAAGGTTATGGCCCTGCTGGATCTGGATCGTTACAAGGGACTATGAAGCATGGCTATGCAGAAAGGTTGCTGAATCGTTATAAAAGAGTGACGGGACAGAAGCCTGATTTATTGGCTGAACAGTCCTATAAGAATTATACTCCAACTTATCGAGGCAATAAAGGAAGTGCACGGCCTGATGTTTTCAATGATAAAACCGGGGATATTTTTGATTATAAGTTTACACGAAATCCAAATCCACAAATAAGCCCAGCACAGCAAGCGCGCAACAGGGCTAATGTACCTGGCGTTACTAGGCAAACTGCAATTCATCCGTAAGAGGGGGAAAAATGAATCCTTATACTTCGTCAGAAAAGAGGAAAATAAAAAGCGACTGGAAAGACGCCTTAAAATTCTATTCAAATTATAAGTCGAACATTCTAATAAAAAGGAACGATCCAATGGTTACAGGAGTTTACCTGCATATGGGGCGTATTCCAGAATGCTATACCCCAGTATTCTTTATTCACAATTTGATGTACTCATTTGAATCAATCCCCTTGAGTGGTTATGGTTCAATGAGAAATGCAAATCAAACGGAAGATGCTGTAACCCGAAAAAGGCATACAGAGCAGTTTCTGATGATAACATCAGAATTTCAAAAGCAGTACCCGATTGCGTTTCTTGATTGCGTTGATTTTAATATGATAGATTCATATTATAACTCCTATATTGAAAAACCACCAACCGGGAACTCCTACCCTCTAAAAGAAATGACGGATCACATCCTTCTCATGTTCTGGTATGGAGTACAAGAATCAGAAATCAATAAGAAGATTAAACAATACGAGCACATTCAAGAAAGTTGGCGCGAATCGGTTCATCCAGAAAGTAGAAAAATATGGAGGGAAAATGTTCTGCGGTTATTTGATCACCAAAAACTATTAAGAACCATTGAGAGCGAAATAGCGAAATTCAAGATAGAAAAAATAAACACTTTCCCCATGAAGAGGCTATGTGAAGCAGGAAAATAGAGGAAGCGTTACCCGCTTTCTCTGATCGGTGCAGATACTTTGCAGGCGGCTGGTTCCGACTTCTTTAGAGTCGGGGCCGCCGTTTCCTTTTTCCTTTACCTCTTTTGTCTCCCAAGCCTTGGCCTATGGAGGCTTGTCACAAGACATCACATGGTGGTACAAAGGATCACGGCCCTTGCGGAATTCCGCCGCATGGGGAGCCGCGCCAGATCTGATTAAATATCTGGACAAGAAGAAACATTTCGGCGTTTCCTATGTCCCGATCGGCGGGGATATTGTCAGTGTGATTGGCTCTGTGCAACCCGGCGACGTCATTGGATTCAACTTAAACGCGGAAGGCGGAATCAATCACGCGGGGATTGTGACGAAGATAGAAGACGGCAAGATCTATAGCGGCAATACAGATTCAATTAGGGATCAAGACTTAGCTGATTACCCGACAGAAAAGAAGTATGATTTATATTTTGTTCATGTTAGGTACTAAGCGTAAAGACGATGGGAGGGGGGCTGTGTGGCATGAAGAAAATAATTTTCATTTCCTCTGCGGCGATAGTTATTTTAATATCTTTAGTGGGTATTTGGCGCTTAATTATCTTTACTCACAAAGATATACCGCTCGATTTAGCTATTGAAACTGATATTAAGATCAGAAAGCTTGATTGGGATAAAATTGCCAATTACGGCAACGAAATAAAAGGATTTGCTTTAAATGAAGCTGAGAGCGAAGTCTATCGGACACAAGATTTGGGCTGGAAGGTCATAGTTTTTGAGTGCATATTCAGTAATGGTTCTTCTAAAGAATTCAGTGGAGTTCAGTTGTATTATGCAGAAGAACAGGCGTTGCCCGGTTTCATCTTCGGGAAAAGGCTTTCTGCTTGGTGGAGAGTAGAAACATTTAACATTAAACGCTTTCAGCGCGACGTTCCTTACACCTTCGCTATCCTTATCAAAGATGAAGGATACACTGATGAAGAACTGATAGAAAAAATAAAGAACATCAAACTTGTTATTACTCTCTCTTTGGGAACGCCAATTTCAGAACCATTCGAGATCCGGGACGTCATTCGTGAGTAAAGCAACCATCTAAGACAGACCACCCTCTATGCCGGACCGATAGCAAGCGCAGCAGACGTGTGCT
>WRII01000116.1 GCA_009782825.1 Peptococcaceae bacterium | reverse complement strand
CGGGGTATCGCATCAAAATCCTCAATACAATCAATTTCAAAAAGTCCATGCGGTATAATCCCTTTGCATATATCCACTCGGAAAAAGATATCCTGAAACTGGTCACAACGCTTATATCGAACACAAAGGGGGAAGGAAAAGGAGGGGACGACTTCTGGTTGAAATCAGAAACGCTTCTCTACACGGCGCTTATTGGATACCTGCATTACGAGGCCCCGGAGGAAGAACGTAACTTTGCCACCCTTATTGAAATGATTAATCTCATGGAAACGAGGGAAAGCGACGAAGCCTTTCAAAACCCTGTAGATCAAGCGTTTGAGGCAATGGAAAAGAAAAATCCAAATCATTTCGCCGTTCGCCAATATAAGAAATTCAAGCTGGCGGCGGGAAAAACTGCCAAATCGATTTTGGTTTCCTGCGGTGCAAGAATGGCCCCATTTGACATTCAAGAACTGCGCGACCTGACCGCCTATGATGAAATGGAGTTGGATACCCTCGGTGACCGCAAAACCGCGCTGTTTATCATCATCAGTGATACTGACGACAGCTTCAACTTCATTGTCAGCATGTGCTATACCCAGCTTTTTAATCTCTTGTGTGATAAGGCGGATGACGTATATGGCGGCAGGCTCCCTGTGCATGTGCGCTGCCTTATTGATGAGTGCGCCAACATCGGGCAGATCCCCAAGCTCGAAAAGCTCATGGCGACCATCCGCAGCCGCGAAATATCCGCTTGTTTGGTTTTGCAAGCCCAAAGCCAGCTCAAGAGCATATACAAGGACAACGCCGATACCATAATAGGCAACTGTGACAGCGCAATCTTCTTGGGCGGCAAGGAGGAAACCACACTCAAAAGCTGGTCAGCCTTGCTGGGCAAGGAAACCATTGATATGTATAACACCAGCATTACAAAGGGTAACCAGGAAAGCCATGGTCAGAACTTTCAGAAGCTCGGGAAGGATCTTATGAGCATAGACGAGCTGGCTGTGATGGACGGGGGTAAATGCCTGTTGCAGCTTCGTGGTGTCCGCCCGTTTCTCTCAAACAAGTACGACATTACCGGCCACCCCAACTACAAGTACCTTTCTGATGCGGATCCGAAGAACGCATTCAACATTCAGAAGTTTCTGTCCACCAAGCTAAAGCTCTCCCCAACAGATACGTTTGAGGTTTTTGAAACCGATGAGCCAGACGAACCGAGGACTGGAACGTAAGGCTTGACTTTGGTTCCACCTGTGTTACGCCTGTTTCCCGTTGAGGCCGGGGTGTGGGGCGCGAAGCCCCGCAACGTTTCGCTTCATCCGAATCAGCGGAGCCGGTTTTACCGTAAGATGAAGCGGACGGCGGCGGGGGGCAGAATGAAGTTCTGTTTCCCGCTGTCGGCAGCGACATGATGCGGTAAAAATCCTGTCAGTCAAGGAAAGAGATGGAGATTTGCGCCAGCAAATACTATCGCCTTGACTGACAGGATAGGAGAAGCGGCGGTAGTGGCAGTAACCCGGTTCTGAACGGTCGTTCTTTTAGTCATGCAAAACCAAGCGTAATGAAAAATGGATATTTCAAAACGGCAGCATCCATTCCGAGGCTGCTGTTTTGTATATCAATAAAACTAGCAGCTTCATATCGGCTGCGGAAAGGAGTAGAGTGAGAGGATTCTTACCGCCCATCAGGGCAGCTCCCTTGCGCCTCACATCTTTGTGGGCGCTTTTTTTATTGGGAATCAAATAAAAAAAGAGGAAGGGAGACACCGGAATTTTTGGGTGCCTACAAAGGGGGCGATGCAAAACAAAAAACAGTTCCGGCTACATTCAATGGCATTTTTCAATTCGGCGGTAGACGCAATGCAATCACTGGTGATTGCGCTGGGCGCGGGCCTCGGAATATGGGGTGTTATCAACCTTTTGGAGGGGTATGGCAATGACAATCCCGGCGCAAAGAGCCAGGGTATGAAGCAGCTTATGGCGGGCGGTGGTATGGCATTGATAGGCATAACGCTGGTTCCGCTTCTCTCCGGCTTGTTCGGATGATCCCCCATAACCAACTCCGCGGCCTCCCGTTGGGGGCGGGAGGCCGCGGGAAAGGAGTGACAGCCTCATAGATTTCATCTGGAACATGATTACTGAATGGCTCAAGGATCTGATGATCGACGGTATCAAAGGCAACCTGCAAGGCTTGTTCGATAACGTGAATCAGCAGGTGGGCAACATTGCCGGTCAGGTGGGCGCGACGCCCCAGGCATGGAATAGCGGTGTGTATAACATGATTCACAGCCTGTCCAACAATGTGATCCTGCCCATCGCCGGTGTCATCCTCGCCATTGTGATGACTATGGAGCTTCTACAGCTCGTAGTCGAAAAGAACAATATGTCCGATTTTGATACCTGGATCATCTTCAAATGGGTGTTCAAGACGTATTGCGCTGTACTGATTGTCACCAACACCTGGAACATCATCATGGGGGTATTCGACTTGGCCCAGAGCGTCGTGAACAGCGCGGCAGGCGTCATTATTACCGACACATCCATTGACATTAACGCGGTGATTGTCGATCTGGACGCCAAACTGAGGGCAATGGAGCTTGGCCCCCTGATGGGCCTATGGTTCCAAAGCCTGTTCGTGGGACTAACGATGTCGGCGCTGACCATTTGCATCTTCGTCATTGTGTACGGGCGTATGGTAGAGGTCTATCTGGTCACCTCTGTCGCGCCGATTCCCATGGCAACTATGATGAACAAGGATTGGGGGCAAATGGGCCAGAACTACCTG
>WRII01000115.1 GCA_009782825.1 Peptococcaceae bacterium | reverse complement strand
GTCCCAGACAATCACCGTGCGGCTTGACTTGAAATACTCCACCTGCTTCTCGAACATGGTGTGGTCGACCGCCGCTCCATGGGTAAAAACCAGAGTTTTGGCTTCGGCCTGCGGGTTCTGGCTTATCCAATAATATGTTTCCCCCCGTTCTGATCGTATGCTGCGCTCAATCATGAGGGTCTCTCTTCGGATATTGAAGCGGACTTTGTTTTCCTTACTTCCGCCACTCAGGCGATTCTGGCGGCAAGACCTGGTAGGGGTGCTCGATGCCTGATTCTTTGAGTTCTTCGGGACTGCGGAGGAAGGGGTTTGCCGTATGGTCGACGTTACGGAGGAAGTTGTCGAGCAGTTCGGGGGCTTGGTCTGGGTGGTAGTCGAATGAGGGGTCGAGGGCTTCGCGGGCGACGAGGAGGCCTCGGCGTTCTTCTTCGTGGTCGTTGAAGATGTCTTCGTAGGGGTCGTCTTCTGGTGCGGGGTAGAGAAGGAGCAATCTATCGGTTACAGACTCCAGCCATTCTTCAAAGGGCTTGGTGTCGGGGAGGATGTGCATGGCCAAGGGCGCGAGAAGGGCAAGCCCATCCACCCATTCATCTTCATTTTCATCAGTGAAACTCAGGACTGTCCCTATCGACATCATTGCATTATATAAGGGGTCACGAACAGGACCGGCGTATTCATCAGGATCAAGCTCAAAATAGACAGGATAAGCATTATGGATATTGCCGCACCAAGCGGCTTCTGCAATCTGGAATGGGCTGGCATCATCTGTGAGACGGTGGTAGCGCCATATTATCCACTCGTAAATTCCGATACATAAAGCGATTTTTGCCCGAGTGGTCACATTTTCTATTTTTTCGATAAGTTCAGTGGGGTCATAACGAAAGATCGAATCATCGCCAAAATCATCCCAGAGATACCTTAATAATGGACTGGGCTGGCCTTGATTGGTGATATAATCGGGAAATATATAAGGCATTTCTCAATCCTCGCAAATACTATAATTTGTATGGCGTCCCTTTGAACCCTTTAGCCAGCATCTCTTCCGGGGTACATATCCAAGGGTTATTGTTGTAGTCAAGGGATTGCAGAAAGGCATTGAGAACAGGCTTGGCAGCTTCTTCGGAATACTCAAATTCTGGGTCAAAGAAAAATTCCCGGGGCACAGGGGCATCAACAGAACAATCGTATCTGGCTTTTGCGTCATCAAAGTTCAGATCAGCATAATCATAAGTACATGGAAATATTTCTGCTGTTTTACGTAGTATTTCAGTGAACCATTTATCAAACAGCTTTTTATTTGGTGTTAGGTGGCGAGCTAACATCGATAGGTTTATGAGGTATCGATGAATAGTGAAAGAACTATAAATATATTCCTCTACCATATTGATCATTATAAACCAATTTGAAAAATAGGTAGTTTTTTCTCCGTTTTCATTAATATACTTATAACCATATTCACAGGTCTTCAAATAAAATGGATTAATTGCTCCTGCCCATAAGGATTCAACTTTTGGAGTAAACTCTTTCGTATCAATGTTTGGAAAAAGTATTTCTGACCTTTTTTGTATTAACTCTGTTAATAAAGTAGCAACCCCTATTGCTGCTTTATAACTAACCTTTTTTAACACATCAGAGAGGCGATTGTTTGTTACCAATAGATTAGAGAATTTCCGACTGTAGTTATTATCCCATATTATTTCATTTTGAAAATTATTTAACTCAAAAATAGTCGAAAGATGCTTAGACATAATCATTTTCCTCCCATTTTGTTAATTCGACGGGTGAATCCTTCATAATCATCATTCTCACACTCATTATCTAGTTCTATTGGTCTATTCTCTTTATTGCAAACATAAATTTTGACATTACAATTCGTTTTGGCATGACACATCATTCTAAAGCAGTCTGGACAGGGAATAGCATGATTGCCATCTGCGTTTCTCCAATCAATTTTGAAAACCATATCAAGCGGTTCTTTGCTCTGCCTCTTCGCATATGTGTATAACAAACGGGCTTCGGCATCGCATCCGGTATCCGGCTTGTGACGGCCAGGACGTTTTTTATGCTTGTGAAATGCACCACATTGTTCTACGCCTGGTTTATCTGGATGCGTTGTTCTGCCGGGGTCGTTCATGGGCTGTCCCCTCACAAAAAATTTCTTAAACTTCTTGCTTCTCGAACGAGACCATCTGCTGAAAGCGGAGCGTGTAGCTATGGTGCTTCCATTTTGTTTTACGACCATACTGGATACTGTATTCGACCCCGTTTTTTCACTGGAGTGCAGTAACCCACGCCCTGTCGTATTCTGGTTGTCTGCCTTTTCGCAATCCGATTCTGTTGGCGGAGGCGCAACATCTTTTACAGTAGCCCCAGTCATACCCCCCCCTCAACAATTCCTATCATTATGCGTCATCATATCCTGATGGCGCACAACGTTTGTCCGTTCATACCTTACATCGAAACTCCATGACATAAAATGTGCCTTTCCACCAATTTTATGCGAAATCACTCCTTTTTGCAAACCTGGTGTTGCTGCTTCGTCACCGGTGCTGCTTTTGCTTTCGTATTTCGCCCTTAAGGATACTATATTCTGAGCGCCAGTCCTGCTCCAGCGCATCCCTGCTTGTTTTAAACGCTTTTGGACAACAACTTTATTTCCGCTCTCAATCATGCCGCTTCCAACATAATAACCCTGCTTTTTGTACTCAAGATAATCAGGCATGTAATCACCGCCACTCAATAAGCGGGTGTATGAGGGATCCAAGCCCGACGCCAGTTATCGCGAGGATCTGGCCAAGGGGATTACAATGTGTATGGGATATTATGCTGTTTTAACATTGTGATTAGGG
>WRII01000114.1 GCA_009782825.1 Peptococcaceae bacterium | reverse complement strand
GAGGCGTGTGAGGAACTGGAACTATCGCAGGCCAAGGTCTTGACAAAGTACATGTTGTATTACATCAAACGTCATCACCCAGACTACCAATAACATAGGGTGTCCCCTATATTGCAGGCTGCGCCGCTGCCGTAAAGGTGAACGAGCGCAGCGAGTGAGGCTTTTCGGCGGCGGCGCTTTCAAAAAATCCGCGCCCGACCGCTTGGGTTCCTGTACCCTTTTTCGTCTGCAGTCCAGCCAAAAATAATATAGAAAATCTTTCAGTTTAGGGCTTGACTTTTATTGGCAGGTTTCAAAATATAATTATTTGTTAACCCATCTTTCGGGAAAAAAACAGCAACCCGTTGCAAACACTAGGGTCATTTTTTTCGTGGGTCACTACAAAGTGTCGATTTTCGATGTCACCGGTTTCGGCAGGGAGCGGACATTCAGCTTATTCAGGATGTCATGATGCTCCTCTTCCGGCTCGCCGGAGAGGCGAATGTTATATGTGGTGCCTTGGTCATCACGCATGGTGACCGTGCCGCGCACGAGCGTAGACATCAAATCACGCAATGTTCCCCAGGTTCGGGTATCATCCTTTTGCGTCATGAGGTTCTCTATTGTGGCCAGCAAATGATACGCCAGCACTGTGACAAACAGATGCGCCGCCGATCGGTCCGCTGTCTGGTGGTATACCGGCCTCATGCCTAGGGTTTCCTTCATGGACCGGAATGCGCTCTCAACACGTGTCAGGGTCATATATAGTTTCCATATCTTCTCCGCAGACATGTCCGCGTGAGATGTTTCAATCACATAGCATCCATACAGCGGTTCAACTTCCTCTATTTTGTTCGTCAGAGATATTCCGGTGATCTTCCCGTCGGTTCTTTCCAGTGACGCCTCATAGTTGACCGAGTGTTTCCAATGCTTTACGAGAATCCGGCTCAGTTTGTCTGCGATTTTGTCCGGGTTCTTGATCGTACCACGGTGAATGGATTCGTTGAAACTCTCCACATCTTTCCGTAATGGATTGCCCTTTTTCTCAGAGATGGCCTTCTCCTTACGGGCTTTCCCTTCGCTGAAACAGAGCACGCGGCACATGTCGCCGTCAACCGGTTCTTTTTGGATATAAACGGCATTTTCGTCGCCATAAACGCTTTTCTTGCTGCTCACACATTCAAATGTGCCGCGTCCCTCTTCAAACCGCTGCCTATACTCCGCGCAACCATCTTCCCTCTTGATTACGATATAGTGGTATCCATTGGCTCTCAGCCATTTGACGTTGTCGTCCGTGGCAATGCCGCGATCCATAGCCACCGTGGGTTTGGACATGGGCATCTGGCGGTTGTGCAACCTTTGCATCAGCCGGGTCATCATAGTTTCCATGGTATCTGCTTCGTATTGGTTCCCCTTGTATATCTGACTGCAAATCGGCATCCCATTGTCATCAACAACCAGCGCCAGAGTGATCAATGGACAGTCATACCTTTTGCTTTTGCAGTGCCCGCGCGCCGCCAGCTCGTTATTCAGGCCATGGCCTTCCAGATATGTGTTTGTGATGTCGTACAAGTAAATTGTGCCTTCTGAATGCGGGAAGATTTCCCTCTCTCTCTGGAACAGCATGTCCTCGATGCGATTCTTTTGAGCGTATATTTCGTCCGCAACTTCATAATATCTGTCGCTGCCGCAATTGAGATGCGAAATGCCGGGAAGTTCCCGCAAGGCGCTCCGTTTTTGAAACCATTCAATGGTGTGACGCTCACTCCCGGGCGAAATCATCCGTCCGAACAATAATACCATCGTCAGGGATATCGAGGTGAGCGAGAATCTCAGCTTCTTTAGTACCTTACGGACTTGTTGCGGCAAAGAAAAACAAGAAAATCCATCGCGCGCAGCGCGATACCTTCACTCAGCACTCAGAACTCATCACTCAGCACTTGCGGGCACAGCCCGCGTTAGAATGTCACAAAAGCCTAGAATCTCCCAGGCTTTCATACACAGGAGCTCAGCGCCAAGGCTCCGTGTTTCCTTCATCTTCACACTGTATAAATCAATAGGCACATAACGGCTGCGGTCGGGCTTTTTCAGCAGTTCCTCCTGTTCCTGCAGTTTTGTCTCTATCAATATTTCAAGACTTTTGGACAAATCGTTGTTGGACACGAGCTTCAGAGCCAGCCGTTCCAAGTCCGCGTCATGAGCTTTCAGTAGCGACTGCTGGCCGGTGATCCGGCACTCAAGGGCGTGTGCCAGCCGTTTCCAGTCAATACGGGGGACTGTGAGTGTACCCAGCGGCATAATCACTCTCTGACGAGGCCCTTTGTCAGTCCTGACAGATGCGACCAGCTTGTGTTTTATGTAAACTTCCCCGGTTTTCTTGTTCGTCTGCCTATACTCACGGATAAACATGCCCACACCGCCCTTCATTCGATACAAACATTATATACCAATGAGTTGACGGTGTCAATAGAATATCGAAATGTTTCAAAATCGTTGGGTCACTACATTTGCGTTCCTAAATTATTCCGCTTGATTATGTTTCCATATTCAAGTATTTCACCCCGTTTTGTTCCTCTATCACCATAATATGTTGTGCACCTTATGCTATATTTCTTTTTTTACCTGCTCGGAGCCGAAAGATGGGTTCAGCTTTGACGCCTCAAAAAAACTGAGCTGCCCGTCTGCCGGAACAATATTGCCGTACTCGGAGGAATATGGGATGCCCGAAAGCTGAATAAATCTCAAAATATCTTGCCGGGTCCAAAACGATAACGGGCTGGAGATCGGCCTCTTAACAACAAGGGCATTGCAACCGCGCCTCATCCAAACCGTCTGGCGTAAAAAGCTTTCCTCAGCCCTCATGCCGGTGATGGGAT
>WRII01000113.1 GCA_009782825.1 Peptococcaceae bacterium | reverse complement strand
CTTTTTCCCCGGAGAAGCAGGGGCAGCGGTATTGGTCACATTAGGCGACTGGAACAAAGGCTCGCACATCCGGATACGGGGACTGGGATTTGCCAAAGAGCCCGCCCCCATGAGCAGCGAAGAACCGTTTCGGGGCGACGGGATGACTGAGGCCGTGCGGATGGCGCTCAAAGACGCCAGCCTCAAGCTCGAAGACCTCGCCTGGCGTCTCACCGACATTACCGGCGAGCATTACAAGTTCAAAGAAGCCGGCTTCGCCGAAGGGCGACTCAGCGACCGCAGCCGGGAAGGTCTCTTTGATCTCTGGCATCCGATTGAATATCTCGGCGAGATAGGTGCGGCAATGGTTCCCACGCTGCTTGCTTGGGCGCTGCACGCAGGGCAGAAAGGTTATGCCCCAGGCGCTCTCTCGCTCTGCCATGCAGGCAATGACGAAGATGAGCGGGCAGCTTGGATTACGGAATACATTGCAGGAGGGAAACAGGCATGACCCCTAAAGTCTACGCCAATAAAAGAAGAGTCTCAGCCAAAAAGAGCGGCAACAAAACAGCGAGCCTTGTGCCTAATGTCTGCCATTCCCCGCCCCCGCCGCCAGCCACCCCTAATATCGGCGTCCCCATGCCTCATCTGAGCTTCTCCGATGATTCAAAGACCTCTGGCGGAACCAAAACCGTCAGAGTCAACGGACAAGAAGCCAATAAGAAAAACAAGTCCTGTTACAAAAGCAGCACCGGTGACGAAGCGGCAACACCAGGTTTGCAAAAAGGAGTGATTTCGCATAAAATTGGTGGAAAGGCACATTTTGCGTCATGGAGTTTCGATGTAAGGTATGAACGGACAAACGTTGTGCGCCATCAGGATATGATGACGCATAATGATAGGAATTGTTGAGGGGGGGATATGACTGGGATTACTGTAAGCGGTACAGCGCCACCCAAAAAAGAAGATTGTGAAGCAGCAGAAAAAAATAATAATGAAGAGCGTGAATACCTTACTGAGATAGCTCCCGAATATTCTCAAGTTGGGCCGAAGGGGATTGGAAAAATTCTCAAGGATACTAGTGCTAAGAAGAGTGTAGTTGCTACGATGAAGATGATAGGAGAAACTAGTGTGTATACATCTATCGCTTTTACTGGAGCAGATTCATTGCTTGATGAACATAGGAATAATCTAGAATTAGGACAGGGGCCTAACAAAGAGACCGGAAGATATGATGACACTATAGAGTTATGTGAAAAGGATTACGAACATAGCCATGCTTTTCCTGATGGGAAAGGCAGGTGCTCTGGAAATTGTGCTGAATCGCGTTTACTGTACGGCCTAAAAAAATTCCCAAAATCTGAGTTGCAAAATAAGAAACTGCTTTTCAAAGTTGAAAATAATAAGCCTCCCTGCGAAGGATGCTATTCAATGATGTGTCATGCTCAGGATAATTGTAAAGTTGTGGTTTATATTTGTGATAAAGACAACAAACCGAAAAATTTAACAGGCTGCGATAAAGGGGTAGAAGGCGGCGGCTATGCAGCTTTTTTAGAGCAACTTAACCCCTCTTAGTGAAGGAGTGTTTATTATGACTAATATGATCGAGTCTATGCTTGAGTTATACAATCCGCAAATTGAGTTTGAATGGGAAACAAGACACGCTACTAACTTTTTGAGTGACTATTTAACGAATGATCGTCTTTTTAATGTATTAAACAAGGTTGGATATAAAGCAGTAATGGGTGTTGCTACTACTTTAACAGAACTGATACAATTAAGATCGGAAATTCGCTATCCATATATTGATGCAGTTCGGGAGTTCGCTCCAAAGATTGAAGCCTTATGGGCGGCAGCAATCAACCCATTTTATCTTAGGAAATATAATTTCGATTATGAGTATTTTGATAAGGATAAAATCCAGTCGACTTATTTTTCAAACTGGTTTGTTTTACGTTACGTTGCAGGAAGATACATTAAGGGTTGGTGTTATATCCATAGATATTTAGTTAACTTATCTATGCTAACCCGGCATTTAATGCCGAATAGGAACTTATTCGATAAATGGTTTGCTGAAACACTGTGCAAAACAGCGGAAGTATTTCCATGTGCTTATGATTATGACGATCTGGACAGGGATGACAAAAAAGAGATCGCTGTTTACGATTGCTCTAACGACCCGCCTGTCCCACGTGAATTCTTCTTCGATCCAAAATTCCAGTACTCTGAAGAAACGGCCAAGCCTGTTCTCAATACTTTCCTGCAATCTCTCGACTATAACAGTAACCCTTGGTTGTCTACTCCCGAAGAGATGCTGATAAAAGGCTTCAAAGGAACACCATACGAGGTATGACATATGGCTTATATGCTTCCTCACTATATAGTCAATCAAGGTCACCCCAGCCCGGTATTGGATTATGTCTGGGATATTACGCGAGGTGGCAAGGATTTCCAGTATGACCCCACTGAGCTTATTGTTAAGATGTTGGATGCAACAATTCGATCCAAAATCGCGTTGTGTATTGGTGTTCATGAGTGGATTATATGGCGTTACCATCACCTTTCAGATGATGTTCGACCGTTCCAGATTGCCGAAGCGGCTTGGTGCGGTAATATCGAATCAGACTATATGATTTATTATGAACTTCCTCTTGGGGAGCGCGGCCCTATCCAGAGTGTTCTATTTAACTCAATGGTGTGTGTAGGCAAGGTCCTTAAGTACACAGCAGAATATAAGGGTGAGTGGGCAGACAGCCTTGGTTATCTTGTGTCAATGGCAATGCACATCCTACCCGACCCCAAGCCCTTTGAAGAATGGCTGGAATGCGTGACTGACAGATTGGTTCTTCTCTACCCCGCACCAGAAGACGACCCCTACGAAGACATCTTCAACGACCACGAAGAGGAACGCCGAGGCCCCCTCGTTGCCCGCGAAGCCCTCGACCCCTCATTCGACTACCACCCAACCCAAGCCCCCGAACTGCTCGACAACTTCCTCCGCAACGTATGGCCGATATCCTCCGGCCGTATCCCTACCACAAACCCCTTCCTCCGCAGCCCCGAAGAACTCATGGAACTGGGCATCGAGCACCCCTACCGGGTCTTGCCGCCAGAATCGCCTGAGTGGCGGAAGTAAGGAAAACAAAGTCCGCTTCAATATC
>WRII01000112.1 GCA_009782825.1 Peptococcaceae bacterium | reverse complement strand
CTTTTTCCCCGGAGAAGCAGGGGCAGCGGTATTGGTCACATTAGGCGACTGGAACAAAGGCTCGCACATCCGGATACGGGGACTGGGATTTGCCAAAGAGCCCGCCCCCATGAGCAGCGAAGAGCCGTTTCGGGGCGACGGGATGACCGAGGCTGTACGGATGGCGCTCAAAGACGCCAGCCTCAAGCTCGAAGACCTCGCCTGGCGTCTCACCGACATTACCGGCGAGCATTACAAGTTCAAAGAAGCCAGCTTCGCCGAAGGGCGACTCAGCGACCGCAGCAGGGAAGACCTCTTCGATCTCTGGCATCCGATTGAATATCTCGGCGAGATTGGCGCAGCGATGGTTCCAACGCTGCTTGCCTGGGCGCTGCACGCGGGGCAGAAAGCTTACGCCCCAGGCGCTCTCTCACTCTGCCATGTAGGCAATGACGAAGATGAGCGGGCAGCTTGGATTACAGAATACATTGCTTGACTTGAAGAACCTGAAGGAAAAAACTTTTTGACATTATGTCGGCTGGATGTGATAATAAGAAAAGAATCAGAGTGAGAGGGCGCTTATGAGCAAGAATGTTTTTGCCAATGGCCGGGAAATCTCAGCGGTGAAAGATGGCAACAAATCGATTGCCGCAATGCCTGATGTCTGCCATTCACCTCCACCGCCACCGGCAACACCTAAGATCGGCATACCCATTCCCTATCCGAACTTCTCCAAAGCCTCAGACACAGCCAAGGGGACGAAAACCGTCAAGATCGGCGGGCGCGAAGCCAGCCTCAAAAACAAGTCCTACTACAAAACCAGTACTGGCGACGAACCGGCTACCCCGGCCTTGAGCAAGGGCGTCATGACCCATACGATCAAAGGAAAAACCTACTTTGCATCTTGGAGTTTTGATGTAAAATTCGAGCGCAAGAACGTTGTGCGTCATATGGACATGACAACACACAACCATAAGTGATTAGGGGGGTATGGTGCCGAACACAGGGTCTACGACAGCTAATCAAGGAAATATTGCGCCTAAACCAACAGAATCGGATTGTAAAAAGGCTGAGGAGGGAAATAAAAACGGACGCACCAAAGTCGATAGTTGGAAGGAATCCAAGGTAGAGAGGTTGCAAAATAAAAAAGATAAACTGCAAGAAAACCTTGATAAGATAACAGACGCAAAGGCGAAAGAAAAAACAGCCACAAGAATAGCGCGAATAGATAAACTTATCACAGGATGGCAAAAAAAAGCCGATACGGTTTCCACAATGATGAATTGCGAGGGTAGCCCAAAAACCGCTTACAGTTCTTATCAATCTTACTTAAAGAATAATAAGGACGACAATTTTTTTGCAAAGGGGCAGCCTCCCAAAGATAGAAAAGGAGGGACAGTATTATGTGAAGAGCCTTATAACTATGCAGAAAGCGCCTCGGAAACCGGCAATATGATGAAGGGAGGTCACTGTGAGGCACGTTCATTATATGAGTCGATGAAAGACAGAAACAAAGGCAGTCCTCCATGCAATTTGACCTTCAAAATTGACTGGAGAAACTCAGATGGCAATCATTCTATTCCTTGTCCAGACTGCTTTAGAATGATGTGCCATGCTAAGACGAATTGCAATGTTGAAATTTATGTCTGTAATGATAAAAATGAACCTGAGAAATTGGAAAAAGAGGAATGTGAAAACAAGCAGACTGGTTATCGGAAATTTACTAATCGCGTTAAAGGAGCAGATTAATCATGGCAATTCACATATTATCCATTTTGCTGGAAGCGGAAGCTGAGCCGCCAAGAGAAATAGTGTGGAATAGAAAATATGATGAAAAATTCTCCAATTTGCTAATAACAAACAATCGCCTTTCTGATGTATTATCAAAGATTAGCTATAAAGCAGCAATGGCGATTGCATCTGTATTAACAGAGTTAGTACAGCAATGGTCATCAAAAAAATATTTTCCTCATATTGACATTGTTAAGGAATTTCCTCAAAAAATTAATTCATTATGGACGGGAGCAATTGATCCTCTTTATCTAAAAACATTTAGATTCGATTGGGAATACTTCGATGAAAATGGAGATACTGTTACCTATACAGCAAATTGGTATATTGTAAGGCATTTGACAAAAGAGTATACAGAAAGTTCTTTTACCATTCACCGATACCTCATTAATCTATCAATGCTGGCACGTCACTTAACACCAAATAAAAAGCTGTTTGACCAGTGGTTCACTGAAACAATGCGAAAAACAGCAGAAGTATTTCCCTGCACTTATGATTATGCCGATCTGGATTTTAATGACAAAGAAGCTAGATACGATTGTTCTGTTGATGCCCCTGTGCCACGGGAGTTTTTCTTTGACCCGGAATTTGAGTATTCCGAAGAAACCGCCAAGCCCGTTCTCAACGCTTTCCTGCAATCCCTCGACTATAACAACAATCCTTGGTTATGTACCCCGGAAGAGATGCTGGGAAAAGGGTTCAAAGGGACACCATATGAGGTGTAATGTATGACTTTTATGCTCCCGCACTATCTCACTCATCAAAATCGGCCTAGCCCCGTACTGAACTATATCTGGGACGATACACGGGCTGATGAGGATTTTCACTATGATTCCGCTGATCTTGTTATTGAAATGACCGATATGGCAACTCGCTCAAGAATCGCATTATGTATTGGGATTTACGAGTGGATAATCTGGCGGTTTCATTGCCTTACGGATGACCCCGCACCATTCCAGATCGCGGAAGCCGCTTGGTGTGGCAACATCAACGCGGACTATGTCGAATATATTGAATTCAACAGAAAAGATTATCTTGGCCCTGTGCGAGGCCCTTTGTATGGAGCTATGGCATCTTTGGTAGAAGTGATTAATTACACTTCAGAAAACAAAGATGCCTGGGTTGAGGGGCTAATGTTTCTTGCCCCTCTGGCTATGCACGTCCTGCCCGACACTAACCCCTTTGAAGAATGGCTGGAATATGTAACAGATAGACTGCTTCGTCTCTACCCTGAACCGGAAGACAACCCCTACGAAGACATCTTCAACGACCACGAAGAAGAACGCCGAGGCCCCCTTGTCGCCCGCGAAGCCCTCGACCCCTCATTTGACTACCACCCAGACCAAGCCCCCGAACTGCTCGACAACTTCCTCCGTAACATCGACCATATGGCAAACCCCTTCCTCCGCAGCCCCGAAGAACTCATGGAACTGGGCATCGAGCACCCCTACCGGGTCTTGCCGCCAGAATCGCCTGAGTGGCGGAAGTAAGGAAAACAAAGTCCGCTTCAATATC
>WRII01000111.1 GCA_009782825.1 Peptococcaceae bacterium | reverse complement strand
CATGAAAGCCGCTATATCGACGGCTCTGCACATCCAATACCGGGACGAAAATGCCGCCGACACGGACGAGATACCGGCGCTTGCAGTTTCCATCAGGGACGCATTCGCCTCCCTTTACCCGCTGACCGACAAAGAATGGCACGATGTAGTTCTCCGGGACATCGGGACATACGCCGATTGCTTAGTCTGATCTACCGGGGCTACGGCCCTGTCCGTAATGCCACTGCGCACAGGCGCAACGGTCACAAGTCCGTGTTATAGTGGTTCAGCTTAATAAGAAGTAAATTTGATTCGATATACTAGATATGTCATATGATGAAAAATATAGAAGGCGAGCGGTAGCGTACAAAGATAGTGGGCATACATTCAAAGAGTTGAAGGAAGTTTTTGGGATATTGAGCTGCGCATACTATCAGTGGAGGAGTAACAAAGAAATATCTGGGTTTTATGTTTTACCTGAAACAGGAAAGGCCACAAGGAAAAGGAAGATAGATGCTGACGAACTTAGAAAAATCATAGAAGATCAACCAGACTTGTTTTTGAAAGAGATTGCCCAAAAATTCGACTGTTCCATTGCTGCTGTACACAAGCGCTTAGAAAAGATGAAGATTACGCGAAAAAAAAGACATTTACCTATTCGGAAAAGTCCGAAGAAAAAAGAGCGGAATATCTCAAAAAGTTAGAGAAGATTCCTGTTCACGAACGGGTTTATGTGGATGAAAGCGGGATACACAAACACCTTGTCAGAGAATTCGGCAGGGCTTTTCGTGGTGTGAAAATTCAAGATGTCAAGCGTGGCAGGAAGTTTCGCAAAACAAATGTCGTTGCGGCAAGACGGAGGGATGCATTTGGAAAACTATGTCATATAGCTCCATTATGCTTTGAGCATACAGCGAACAGCGAATTTTTTGTACATTGGTTCAAAACCAAACTCCTTAAAGCGATTCCTAAAGGTTCTACCATCATCATGGACAACGCCACGCATCATCCCAAAAAGAAATTGAGAAATTTGGCCAGAAGACATGGCATGAGGCTTTTGTTCTTACCGACCTACTCACCGGATCTCAATCCTATTGAGAAAGATTGGGCAAATATGAAAGATGCCTTGATTGATATCCTGCCTTACTTTGAAAAAATAGAAGATGGAATATATTGGCATTTTAGAGATGCTGATAATTAAATTGAACTGCTATACTTAACTCCAGGAAGTTGAGGCTCAAGTGTGTGGGAATAGTGCCATATAACCCGCTTTTGCCAGAGAAAATATCCATCAAACTTTCCTTTGTCTCCTTGTTCAAGAACCCCTTTGTCAAACCATTGGCTGTTTCTTTTGAGTGGGATTATGTATTGCAAAGAAGTGTCGTCCATCATGTCGAGGTTGTTTTGAGAGCCGAACCCCTTATCGGCTACAACGACCATATCCCGAATACCGGACTCTTCGACAGCGAGTTTTAACGCAGTGACTTCCCTGATATTTCCGGGAACGAGCCGATAATAAACGGGTGTTTTATCTTCTCGGGAAAAAGCGTACAGCAGATTTACTTGGGGGTCATATTCTTTCTTGCTGCTGTATCCGTTGCGGTTAATGTTCATTTTGCTTGATTTCGAGAGGATATTTGTTGCGTCAAAGAGAATATGCCCACTTCCGCTGATGAATTGTGATAAAAACGAAGATATTTTTTCTCTGTCTTTGCCGATTGTGCGCAGAAACTCTGTCAACCGATTCTTTGACAGATTCAAACCTTTGAACATTTCTGACAAAAATGAATAATCGTAGTGCAATTCCATCCTTTTGAACGGGCAGCGCTCCATCACACGGATGGCAGCAACCGTGAACAGCATTTCGGCATATTCAGGGAATATAGAGCGCAATTTTTCAAGAATATCCTTTCCTACATCCGTCAAAAAGTTCGACGCGCCGTATTCTTTAACGGTTACACTTGGTTTTTCAATCGCTTTTTGTCCTTTTGGCGCTACAAGTCCTTCTTCGGTAATCCGTCCAAGATAGGCACTCGTGATTTTCTGCGCACGGCCTTTTTCTTTATCCCACTTGGAGGTAACAGCGTAAAGATAGTAATTACCTTTGATGCACGATATATTTGTACCCTTGGTTTTGTGCTGCAGAACCCAATCTGGATATGCCATGCCACCACGTCCTATTACTTAATTAAGTAATAGAATTGTCTCACAGCTATGTGGATTATGCAAGTGTTTTCAACGGGTTTGGGAAGATAATATTACTTAACTCCGGGAAGTTAGGGCTCTATGATCTGCGGGATGCTCCGGCTGGGTACCTCACGGCGCAGTAAGATGGCCTCGTCGATCAGATATTCCGGGATGACGCCGGGGGCGCTGCTCACACGTTCCGCCGGTTTCAGGCCCTCGAAGCCGTTCTCTTGATATCCTGCCAGCCAGCGCATCAGCGTCCGCCGGGATATGCCGTATTGCTGATACGCCTCTTTTTTCAGCAACACAATTTTAGCCGCGTCTGCCTTCTCTTCCATTGCGGCTACAATGGGTGCGATGATTTTATGCCGGTTCACCGCGATTTCTTCCGGTTTCCGCTTGTCCGTCATACTGTGACCCTCCGTTTTCTTTCATTTTGGAGTTTGCAGTATGAGCATAACAGATTCTTAAGCGGGCGTCGTGACCGAACGGGTCTGTGGCCACAAATGGGAGTTTACAACCGCCCGGATGATTTTCTTCGGCGCGCTTTTCATAGAAAGCGCTGCCCCGTATTTTTCCCGCAACGATGCGAGAATGCTTTCAAAGTACAAACAGCAGGCTGCCCACCATGACTTGATCCGTTGTATCGTTCTTTTGCCGCAGTCATCCGTTTCGCCGGAAACGACCCTCTCGACCGTGTCCGCGCTATGCCTTTTATAAGGTGCTACCATATCAGGCAGTTCATGGTGGATTACCAGGCATTCCTTACAGCGCAAGCGCCGGATGACTAATATGACCGTATCGGTTTCGTTCTCAACAACTTTGCGGGTCCGACTCCCGATTACAATCAGAACTTCCCCGCATATAGGGCAAACGCTGACTTCCAAGCTGACTATGTATGTCTTTTGGCCTGCTCTCTTTTTCCAGTAGCGGTTTATAATGACCATCCCATGTCCACCCCCATAGGGGCATTATACCCGGCTGTTCACGCGCGGGCAACCCCGTCGGCTAACGGGCGTTGCGTGGCGGCATATACACCCAACGCCCGGCGGGGCCGCTGCACCAAGTTGCCCATAAACAACTGAAACTAGCGCCGCATCCGGCAAACTACACTATATGTTCTTGCCGGATGCGGCGCTAATGGTCAGTGGCGGGAATGATGACCCCGTATCGTAGGGGCGCCCTTGGGCCGTCCGTCAGCCCATCGGACG
>WRII01000110.1 GCA_009782825.1 Peptococcaceae bacterium | reverse complement strand
CTTGCAACTTTTTGAACCCATTGAAAAAATGGGGAAAGTCAAGATAGTTATACAATGGTTATTGTTACTTAGACTTGACAAAAACTGCTGTTCAGACTTCTTTAGGGCAATAAACTTGACATTCCCCAAAACGTGAGGACCTAAGAGGCAGAGAGGATGAAGGCGCTTGGTTTGAAGAGAGACAGCTGTTGTGATATGGGTGGATGCAGCAACGCGAAACGGATCCCCTTAACTGCGCCCTTGAGGATGCCATAAATCCCGTCGGCCACGGCGTAAAGAGAAAACTGAGGAATCTCATAAACCCTCATTGCCCGTTCCAACACTTCTGTCAGCAGCAAGGATTCCCCCTGTCTATTGGCAAACATGGCAATCCAACCGGATAAGACAGACTGAAGAAATACCAGAGAAGAGATAGAGTCCATAGAAAGTACCCGGATGTTTTCCAAGTCGAATTGGTTCTTTTTGAAGCGGTAGTATTCCTCAACGCGCCAGCGGCAGAGATAGGTTTTCACAACACGCAGACAGGTGGTTTTCCCCTGGATAGCCAAGTTGGTCAGTAGAAGCATAGGCTCTTTGTCATACCCATAAACCATCACCAAGGACAACGGTTCATCCGGACGAGAAGGCAACCGGACGGTTTGGAAGCTAACCCTACAGCGATGTTTTTTCCCATGTTTATCGGTGTAGTCAATACGGAATTTGCCTTTCATTTTCCCGGCGATATGAATGGTTTCAAGGATATCATCATCAACAAGCAAGCGGCGGTTGACTTTGCCGCGAATGATAAAGCTCTGCTTTGTGTCAATACAATGCTCATAAATGGCTTCGGTATCCATTCCCCTGTCCATTGTCTGGATACCCACAGCGCCAAAGGCCCGCTGTGTTGTGCGGATTGCGTCCAGGACCGCCTCCGTTTGATCGTCTGACATGGGATCATTAGGAGAAACCACTTGCGTATAAACAGGGATCGGCAGTTTCTTCCCATGTGTCAGCGCGGTTACTTCATACAGATGCCAGCCCAAAGCGGTCTTGTGGTCAGACGCATCATATATCCACTCCAGTCCCTCTTGATGGCGGCTGTATCTTTTGGTGATGTCACCGGGGTCAAGACAAAAGATGGTTTCATTGTCTATCAATGGTTTGACCGATTCCAGATAATTCTGCCGCACACATTCAATGTCCTGCCTGAACGCTTTCAAATTGCGTGACAGACGGTCTTCCGTCTTTTTCAGGGATATAGCTTCCTGCAAAGCGCGTCCAATCTGGGTCAGCATGACCGATTGCGACGCGAGAAGCCCGTAAAGCATTTGCGACAGAAATTTCATCTTCGGGCGGGTAAGTCCATCGGAAAGATTTTCGGCAAAATTGAGCAAAGCTCTTTTCAACTGCCATATGAGTGTGGTATTCTGATTCATGACAAGTTCTCCTTGTTGTGGATTTTGGATGCTTTGACACCTTCATTATACCACAACTTGGGGTCCTTGTCATTTCGTCCGCTGTTTCGGCTAGTTCTTGCAACTTTTTGAACCCATTGAAAAAATGGGGAAAGTCAAGTTTTACAGTGTCCTTTACGGTGCCCTTTTCAGTGCCCTAGCAGTTCCTCTACCGTTCAGATCTCAGCTAAATCAGATTTTTAGCCATATCTTGTCGGCAGTCTTGAATATCATAAGCATATACCGAATTGTCAACGATTTCAAATACGATGCGATATCGTTCATAGAACAGTTTATAGCGAAGCTCAGCATCAATCTTCGTTTGGGATTCATACAGAGGACAGCTTTTGGGGCTGTCCTCAAGAAATGTTAGAGCATCACGGTAAGCTTCATAAAGCTTCACCGCAGCTATTTCACTGACGCGGGCCAAAAATTCAATGTGTGACGCAAGTCTTCTGTCGGCTGATGGTTCAACGAAAACATGATAATGTTTAGCTTCCATATTCCGCACCCGCTTTGATCGCCATTCGCATATTTGTTAAGCTCTGTTCAGCGGTAATGAATTCACCACCGGACTTACGGTAGTCGATTGCCCTGCGAATCACTGAATCGCGGTTGTCACTGCGCATAACGGCAAAGGGAATGCCACCTACATCCATGGCCGCAATCAAAAACATACGGATTGCGGTTGATGTGTCAAGCCCAAGCGATGAAAACAGTATATCAGCAGATTCCTTAAGCTGGTCGTCCACGCGAACTTGAATCGTTTTTGCCATAACAAAACCTCATTTCATTGATGATCTAGTGCTATTATATTGCATCTACAATGATTTGTCAACACTTCTGTTCCGACCCACAGTGGGCACCTCGCCCACCGTGGGCCTTTGCATATCCAAAATACTTGGAGGTTTTTAAAATGAACGGAGAACACATTCCCGTTATTTCGCGAGAATCAGCCAGTATCATTGATGGCAAACAAAATGAAAGCCGTGATCGCCTCTTCCGAATGGGGCTCACCACTCGTGACGGGTTGCCCGATTCAGTTGGCATCCTTGCATTATGCGGCGTTTTCGGCGCGACCCTCTATGACGATCTAAAAACCAGTCTAAACGGAATTGAACTGGATGGTCTGTGCGAAGGATTCCTCTTTTTAAGAGACAGCGAGAATGCTTCCGGAATGCTCGATTATTTAGTCGAGTTGTATAGCATACTGGGCCAAAAGCTACCTGTTCAAATCGGATGGGCAGCGACCAACGCGGATGTATTGCACGAGTTTCTCTTCTTGTTGGCACAAGACTTTGAAGAGTATTTGACTGAAGACCGCTCGCTAGAAATCTTCAGAACTGCGAGGAAAAATGATAGTATTTCTGTTCCTGCAGACTAAAGCAGTGACGAACAACGCAAACGCCGGCGCCGGCGGCAGATATAGTAGTCATCTCCGAATTACTTGGCTAAAAAAAGACTCATTTCCACTACTATTAAGACCATTATCATAATTGGAGGCCACTTCATGAACACCAAAGTAAAACCTCAATCTGACACCCCCCGCGAACATCGTCCCATCCAAAGCGCCGCTTCGGCCCGGGCCAAACTGGTCCGCATGGGCTTGCTGGACAACGACGGCAGCCCCGACATCGCCGCAATGACCGTACTCGCCGATATCTATTGCAGCCTGTTTTTTGACGACCTCCGCACGCTATATGACAAGGAGCAGGAACTGCGATCCACTTACAATATCTTCGCTGAACTGTTTGATCGGCAAGAGTATAACAGCGTGATGATTTTATTGGCTGTCCAGCATGACTTTATGTTCAAGCCATTGCCCGATCCAGTTTGCCTGCTGGTTGGGGATCCGGCGGCGGTGGATGTCTTCATTTCGCTGTTCATGGACCGGCTGACTGTCTACATGGCTGAGGCGGGCTATGAAAATGAAAAGGTCCCCGGATAAAGGTTTTTTAAGACAACACATTCTACGTGCCAGCATTATGGTTATGGCG
>WRII01000109.1 GCA_009782825.1 Peptococcaceae bacterium | reverse complement strand
AGATTGAGTTTGTAAATTTCATAATTCTCGGCAGTTGAAGGTTCATCAACATCGAATGGAGAGAATCTGGGACATCTGATTTCGCGGCTGAGTTCATAGTACTTCTTCCCCATATAGAACGAAGACATGCGATCATCAGACAAGTCGTACATGTTCTGGATTTCGCTGGATAGATCAGCCAGCGTATCGGTACCGTCAAGCTCGATGACTCTGCGGCTGATTCTGAATCTGTAAATTGCTTCTCTATTTGTGCAAGTGGGTAGGTTATCAGGATTGAGTCCTTCCAATGGATCGGGTTTCTTATACTTATTTGGAGGCAGCTTATCGTCAGGCTCATCTAGGATTAACTCAAATGGGTATTTTTTCCCACAATTCACGCATTCAAAATATGTCTCAAAAACGCCACCGCCTTCCGCTTCCCGCTCATATAGCTCATCATGACCGCACGCCGGGCAATCCGCAACCCAAGTCATGCGACCATCGCCCATCATCTCGCAATTACAAAACCAAATCACAAGCTCAATGACCTTCATTGAGGGGATGCCTATCTTTTCGGAAATATAAGCATATTCCTCGTCATCACAAAGAAAGTCATTGCCGGTTCCATCATAATCTTGTATCTCATCGTGGAGATACAAGATTTTATAGATAAACTCGCGTAAACTCATCTCTTTATTGAAGTGTTGCTCATAATAAGCCACAATGCTGCCTTCTGCGATCGCGCGCTTTAAGACATAGTCTGTGACATCTTGAAGATATTCTTCATGTTCATTTTTTTCACTATTATTCATGCTTTGTCTCCTTTCCTCCAGCCACAACGATCAGTCCCAGCCTGATTCTATCACTTGAGCTGTTGGTAGTCAAGGGGAACCCTCCCCTTCAACATTCGCCGAGATGTATCCACCCATGCATTCGGTGAGTTCTTTTATTCTAAAAGCGTCTGGTAAAAACCACGGACTTTAGTCCGTAATTTCTTTCAGAACTTGTAGACACTTTAGTGTCATCTGGTATAATGGCAGTGGAGGTGACACAAATGGAATACAAGAAGGGCAGTCATACGGTGTATGACATAGAGTATCATTTTGTATGGGCAACGAAGTACAGGTACAAGGTATTGAAGGGGCAAATAGCGGAGAGATTGAGAGAGATATTGCGGCAAGGGTGTCAGGCGCACGGGCTAACAATAATACGTGGGAACGTAGGAAGGGATCATGTGCACATGCTGTTATCCTGTCCGCCGACGTTAGCACCGAGTAAGATAATGCAATTGCTAAAAGGCAGAAGTTCGAAGATGATGCAGGAGGAGTTTGAGGAGTTGCGGAAAAGATATTGGGGTCAACATCTGTGGGCGAGCGGGTATTTTTGCCGGACAGTGGGCGCGGTGACAGAGGAAATGATTAAGGGGTATGTGGAGAATCAAGAGGACGAAGAAAACGAAGTGTTCAAGATAACGGAATAAGCTTCAGCTTAAAAAGAGCCTTTCAGTGCTAAACTTGACCCACAAGTAAAAACATGGTATACATAACAACATGGATGGAAGAATAGGGCCACGGCCCAAAGAAGATTTCGCCAATGTGGATTTTGGCGACAAGAGGTTAAATGAACGGTTGCGGAAAGTCGTAGAAAACGGCACAGGAAACGCTGAGAAGTCAATATTAGGTTCCGGTGAGGGGCGGAGCGAAGCAAAAGCGTTTTATAGGCTGTTGGGAAACGAAAAGTTCGACATGGATGAACTGCAAGCTACAGCCACCGGGTCAACGCTGCTGAGACTGAGCGGAACGGTTCTCCTGATACAGGATACATCTGACATCAACTTGAACGGACATAAGAAAACAGAAGGGCTGGGCTATTGCAGCGAATACGTTCGCGGCATCAAGCTGCACAGTTGCATAGCGGTAAGCCCTGAAGGAGTAACATTTGGCTTGCTCTCGCAATCGTATGAAACCCGTCAGGAGGCCAAGAGCTCTCTTACTAAGGCTGAAAGATCCGTCCGGCCCATAGAGGAAAAGGAGAGTTTCCGTTGGATTGAAACGCTAAGAGACGCAACGTCAGTTGTACCGGATGGCGTCCACTTTGTCACGATCTGTGATCGTGAAGGCGATTTTTACGAGTTATACGCTGAAGCAAAAGAGTTGGGAACCGACTTTGTTATCCGAGTCACACATGACAGGACTTCGGACACAAATGAGAGAATAGCCGGTAAAATCCGTAAAACCGGAGCTGTTGGCAACGTGACAATCAATATCCCCCGGGACTCCCGCCGTGGCATTCCCGCGCGGCAGGCAGAGATGGAAGTGGCTTATTGCCGAGTAAACGTATTAAAACCCATAAACCTGGCTAGCGAAAAACTGCCCCCGAAAGTGACATTAAACCTTGTCAGGATCACAGAGATCAACCCACCGAATGGTCAATCACCGATAGAATGGATTTTGGCAACCAGCCTGCCGCTGAACAGCGATTTGGACGTTATGACGATCGTGCAGTATTATGTGCAACGCTGGAAGATAGAGCGTTTCCATTTTGTTCTCAAAAGCGGTTGCAACGCGGAGAAGATCCAGCAGCGTACATACGAGAGAATCAAACCGGTGCTTCTGATTTATTCGGTCATCGCGTTGTTCATCATGACGGTGACATACATGGGCAGAGTGTTGCCTGACGCGCCATGCAACCTCTTTTTCGATGATGACGAATGGAAAATCCTGTACCGCGTTGCTCATAAAACAAAAATCGCGCCAGTCAAACCATATTCAATGAGTGATGCCGTAAAATATTTAGGACAGCTGGGTGGGTACAAGCGTGCCCCAAGCGATGGCCCACCGGGGCTCCAATGTATCTGGAAAGGCCTTTTTACACTGTTTATTGTGGTTGATGCACTTGTGGGTCAAGTTTAGCTTACAGGGGCCTGATACTGGCAACGCCTAAAGGCCGTGGTCTTGCCAGCCGCTGGTGCTGGGCTACCCCTTAAGGGGTTATTCTATCTTCAATGATGTCAGCTTCTTCCTGATTCCTGATGTAGTTCTTCAGCGCCTCTTTGTTTACCCCTATGGTGCTCACATAATATCCCCTCGCCCAAAAGTGTCTATTGCCACTTTTAAGCTCGGGGTGCCGGTCAAATATCATGAGGGCGCTCTTCCCTTTCAAATACCCCATAAACTGCGACACAGCTTGCTTTGGCGGTATCTTCAGGCACATATGAATATGATCTACTCCTATGCTTCCTGATACCACTTCGATATCTTTGAACGCGCATAATTTCCTGAGTATTTCCCCAACTTCTTTGCGCAGTTCTTTGTACAAAGCTTTCCGCCGATATTTTGGCACCATCACAATGTGATACGTGCAATCCCACCGCGTATGTGCTAAACTATTCTTGTCCATTTCGGACATCCTCCTTTGTTTAGTATGCGTGGCTGGCAAGACCATCGCTATTATAACAAAGGAGGACTTTTGTATCATGCCTCTTTGCTCTACTTGTTTGTTCACACATGCATAGCATGTGGCTTAATCATTTAGTAAACTGAGGGATATCATAAACCCTCATAGCCCGGACAAACACTTCTGCCAGCAGCAAGGATTCACTCTGCTTATTGGCAAATATGGCGATCCATCCGGATAAGACAGATAGAAG
>WRII01000108.1 GCA_009782825.1 Peptococcaceae bacterium | reverse complement strand
GGCGGCGTCCAACCGGGCAGCGTGGTCTATATGCTTGTCTCTGTGGTTGTTGATGGTTTTGATGGTTTCTTTCAGTTCGATGAGATCAACTTTCAGGGCCGGCTCGTCGCATAGCGGCAGTGGCGGCAGCGGATCCCACAGGAATGTGTGGGCTTTTTCTCCGTAGGCGAAAGCGTAGTGATTGATGGTGTCGGTATGTTTCTGAGTGCCTACGCCTGTGAAGTCGTTGGTGAGCAAGTCGGCTATGCCTGTGAGTTCGTTGGAAAGTCTATACATTTTCATATCGGTTGACGCGAAGTCGTTGCTTGCGAGGTTAATGATGTCTTGGGCGACAGGCTCACCCGCCGCTTTCGCGGCTCTGATGCCTTCTTCGATAGTTGTGTAGATGTTGTCTGCCATGGTGCGCCTCACTGGTATTTAAAACAAAATCTGTGATTTTTTTTATTTCGCCAAATGATATTGATATTCCTTCAGCAATGACCTTGTCAATTACCAAAAACTCTGCTTATTGAGGGCGATGCCCTCACGTCTCTCCTTCAGGGTTACCTCCCCATTTTTCCCAGACTTAATTCTGCCAGAAATCCGTCCCGAACTAAATGCCGCTCGCTGATCCACTGTGGAACTTACTTTGGGAATTTACCGGATAATTTTGATAAAAGATTTTTCGAGGTTTTATCAAAAAAAGCTTGTTATTCCCACAAAATTCATGTATGATTCAGATGTGATTCAGGTAACCCGTGTTCATACATACAAAAGCTTCTTCCACGGAGGTCTAACGGAGGTCATATCGTGACAGGCAACACATTTGCTCTCAAAGATTCTATCCGACGTCAAACACTTGAGCTATTGCGCCACATGTCCGATGCAGAGCGGCAGGCTCAAAGCGTAGCTATACAGAATCATATTCTCGAATTGCCGGCTTGGCAACAAGCCCGGACGGCCATGCTTTATATGCATATGCCTCATGAAGTTGCCACGGATAAACTTATTTCGTGTCTGCAGGAAGCCGGGAAGTCCATCGTCGTGCCAAAATGCCAAGGGGATAACCTCATTCCCTGTCTCATTGACAACCCTGAAACCGATCTCGCAATAACCCCTTGGGGGGTACGGGAGCCCTTTCGGGATCCTTTGAGAATTATTACACCTTCCGAGCTGGATTTCATCCTGATTCCGGGGGTTGCTTTTGACCGGCAGGGGGGGCGCATCGGCTATGGGCGAGGGTATTATGACCGGTTTCTGGCGCAGATGTCCGGAGGTGGGTACGTCCTGGCGGCGGCTTACACGGAACAACTGGTAGCATGGTGCCCGAGGCAGGATTGGGATTATCAGATCCCTCGGGTGATGACGGAGGAAGGGGTGATTTTATGGCAAAAATGATTCCCGCCCATGTTTCAGACAAAAGTCCAAACAGCGAACGGATGGTATTCGGCTGGTTCTCGTCCGATCAGAACACAGGTGTTGTTATGCACTCTCTCCTGCAAAAGAATCACCAAAAGAAAATGATCGCCGAAGTGGATTTTCTTTATATCACGCATCGGGGTCTCCTCTGTGTTGAGGTTAAGGGAGGTAAATCCATTGGCCGTGAAGCCGGCACTTGGTACTCAGTAAGTCAAAACGATCAAATGCACATCATTCAAGATCCTTTCAAACAGGTTCAAGAGTGTTCTTACGCGCTCAGGGAGCATTTGCGCGATGTGTATGGGAAAAAATCTGTTGAAGCAGGCTACACACTTGGATATGCCGTTGTTTTTCCGGAGTGTATTTTTACCGGCAGCGGAAATGACTTGATTACTGAGGTTATGTTTGATAACACACAAGATCTGAACACTTTTCATTCTTTCCTGGAAAGGTGTTTTGACTATTGGGAGGAGGGTTATCGCAAGAAGCGTAATCGTCAACCCCAACCCCTGTCAGACATGCAGATCAAGAAACTTGTTGATTTGCTTTGTGGTGATTTCGCAGTCGTGCCGTCGATCAATCTGGAAATGCAGCATATTGAGCAACAATTCCATATCTTGACCGAAGAACAATTTGACGCTTTGGAAACAATCAATATGAACAGCAGAGTTGTCATTACAGGGGGTGCCGGCACAGGCAAAACACTCATTGCCATAGAAAAGGCCAAAAGAGCTTTCGCCGAGGATAAGAAAGTGGCCTTTATCTGCTACAACAGAAACATCGCAAATATGGTTCAAAGATCTATTGACGCACCTGCAAGTCTATGTTTTGTCGGGACTTACCATGCCTTTCTCATGCGCTATCTTACCGATATAACGGATTGGCAGATAGAAACAGCTACGCTGGCTAAGCGGTTTTTGCAGGCCTCCTGTGAAGTTGAGGAATATGATTACTTGATTGTCGATGAAGCGCAAGATTTGATGATCGTGAACGTATGGGACTCTTTGAGCAAATTCATCAAAGGCGGTATGGAAAGAGGGAAGTGGTGCTTGTTCCTGGATCCGCATCAAAATATGTATAACTCCTCTGAGGAGTACGATTTCGCCATGGAATACCTCAGGGAAGTGTATTCTCCCGCAATCATTCCTCTAACACTCAATTGTCGAAACACAGAACAGATAGGCAGGCTCACCACACAAATCACACAAATGTCCCCGGCCAAACACATGAAAATACTTGGTCCGGAAGCGACGATAAGATCTTATGCCTCACAAAGAGATCTGGTCAGACTCTTAAAAGCGGAAGTAACATCCCTATTGAAGGGCGGCTGCCTTCCAAAAGATATTGTCATTCTCTCAAAATATCGTTTTGAGAATTCGGATCTGGCAGATATCAAATCACTTTGCAATCTGCCCATCAACAACGCGGGGGATATCTCCAATTTCTCGGACACCGCCATAAACTATTTCACCATCCATTCATACAAAGGACTGGAATCAAAAATCATCTTTCTTGTTGACATCAACGGCTTCGATGCGCCAAAGAACCGCGTACTGAATTATGTCGCGATGACCCGGGCACAGATTCTCTTGTTTGTTTTCTATCGGGAGGATGCCCACGAGGAGTATGCCTCGGCACTCTCACACAGCAAAGACAAAGAAGTTTAGGAAACAGCGGAATAAAACGACTGGGATTGAGCGGAGTTGGTTGAGTGGGGTGATTGTTTTTGAGTGGGCAGTAGAAAAGTCCGTACTGTTGGACACTTGATCTGATATGATGGATGTGTTGACGAATTTAAACAAATATCATTGAGGAGTTGTTACTAAATTGCTATATTATGCGCACACAAAAGAAGATTCAAAAACCAGAGAAAGACTTCCAAAAAGTGAATGGCAGTTGCTCAGGGATCACTTAATTTCTGTCGCAGATTTAGCCCAAGAGCGGGCAGAAAAATTTGGCGCGGGAAAAGTGGGATACCTAATAGGACTTGCTCATGATTTGGGCAAATACTCTATTGAATTTCAGAATCGGTTAGAAGGAAGTGCCGAGAGAGTAGACCACGCAAGTGCAGGGGCTCAAGAAGTATCCAAAAAGTATGGACAATTAGGGATGGCGTTGGCCTACGCTTTAGCTGGACACCATGGGGGTATGCCGGATGGACAATATGGGGATCATACTAACCTACCAGGACGTTTGGAGAAGACTGTCCCATTTTATGAGAATTTTCAGAAAGAAATCACATTGCCCACTCTAACGAAGGAAGACATAGCCTCAATG
>WRII01000107.1 GCA_009782825.1 Peptococcaceae bacterium | reverse complement strand
ACAATGTCATTCTGCGATCATGCGGGTATTGATAAACAAGTAATTCGCGATAATTATCGGGGAGAATATTACTCCACATATCAATTTTACCGCGCAAACAGATTCTACGCTGAAGTCCTTCCTGACGAATATTACTATGCTGCTTGTGACTACGCAGCAGATACTGCGCATATGAATACGGATTTGATTGCCGATATTTGCTTGGGTTTAAGTAGCTATACAACGTTTGCAGTAACATCTGGCATACTTGACATTTGGGAGCGTATACAGATGGTACAAAATTTTCCAAATATCGTAGTTGGCAAAGGCAGGGCAAATGATGGCGGAGTCTATGTGTCAACATTTGTTAAACAAGCTATAGTTGAGGAATTAAAGGCGCTCAACAAAAAAATACTTGCCATAGGTGACTCTCCGATTGACATAGGAATGCTTGAGACGGCAGACCAAGGGTACATTGTCGCGATGCCAAAATTAAGTACTGGAATGGTGACATATTTTGCAAAAGCTTCGCGAAGCCAAATCCGCCAGCTAACATATAGCACATACAAATACGAAAATGTTGAAGAGGTGCGTTCAATATGGCAATCATTAATTTAACTGCAAACATTATAGATAATGTCACAAAAGAAGCAATCGAAGTTTGTAAGAGCAATTCAGGCATTTGCGGAATGAAGTTACGCGCAGCCCATATGCAACTTGGTAAAAATGTAGGAATTCTAATTGCCGCCAATGAAGTAAAAGCAAATTTCATTGCCGTAATTGTTATGATGCGAGCTGGTCTGCCTTTTGCCCTCGGCATTTCTGATGGTTTGGAGGATGCAAACAAAGATGTCAGCGTGATTTTCAGTACCAAAGAAAAACCGCTTCCAGGAGATTTTGATCCTCAACAGTTTAATCTAATCTTATTGACCGATGCTGTGATTCGGACTGGCAAAGAAATGATTGCACTTGCTGATAGTATTGGCAGTGGACATATTTCCTTCGCAACAAATGTGCTAGATAAAGTCGGCATCCCAAATTTTGACAGCCGCACTGTATACACCGTGAGAGTTTCAGAAAATTCGTTTGTTGGTACGGCGCAAAAGACCGTTTCAAATGCTAAAGGGCCTGACACAGGAGACAGGCTTTTCAATTCTACTTTTATGAAAGGAAATTTACTATGAATAATATATTAAATGAGATCCATAGCATTAACATTGGCTGGGGCTACAGCTAATTATGTCAACTATCTCAACTATCTCAACAGTACGGCTGTCCGGAATGGCTTGTAGTAGATGTTTTTTCAGATTGACACGCTTGTTGCAGAAAACGCAAAATTGAAAGAAGTAACTGACCAGCCCTGATGGTCGCTCATGGCTTTTCCTCTTCGCTTGACCTTTTGGTAAAAATTTGATCTTAAGACAGTGTAAGCCGCCTTCGTTCCAGATTAAAATAGGTGTCTGGCTGTTCTTAGAGTAACCACCCTTGACTCGCCTTCAAAGGCCACTGCATAAAAAATTACCGTCCAGGCTTCAAAAGGCCCAGAGGGCCGTAGTTGTCGTTCTGTGGTTTACAGGTGATGTGTTTGCTGATCATAATTTAGCCACCAGTTTTCTGAGTTCCGTCTGCCGTGTTTCAATCTCGCGCAGAAGGTTACGGAAGTCACTTTTAATCCGAACGGCATCCTCTGGGGAGCGTTGAAAAATCTTTTCTGGATCAGCCAGAGCGGCTTTGAACAATCCACCCAGGCGTCCCAAGTCGGCCCGGGTTTTGATCAACTCCAGCTTGAATTCTTCATGCTCGAAGCTCTTGACCTGTCCGCCCAGGCAGACCTCGCGCATGTAGTGGGAAATGGAGAGACCGGCCATCTTGGCCGCCGTCTCGATGGTAGTATAATCGGGGTTACTGAGATAAACTCGCGCCGCTTTTTTATCCGGGCAGGGCATATGTGAATCTCCTCTTTCGTGTTGAGCCTTGGCGAATAAGCGTTCCCCGAGGCCCGGCCGGGTCTCGGGGCAGGACAGCGAGTAGGCTTACGCGCTCTGTCCTGCCTCCATTGATTGATGTTCTGTACGATATTGTATGAGAACTATCTGGAACAAACTCCAATCTCCTCCAAAACGACGCACCTTGACGGCGATGTTATAAAGTAGAAAACAGTTCCCTATTCTCGTTAAAACAGGTTGAGCCGCGACAGGGGGCGTCCTTTTTGGATAATTGGCGTTTTGGCTCATTTCAGGCCAGATCCTCCAAGGTCTTGCTCCGGTCTATGGAAAAAGGTTCAAATTTTTCGGCCGGCTTCCAGATACCGCTCCTACCGTTTTGCGGACGAGCCTGAGCCTTTCTACGGCGACGACTGTGGATACGTTGCCCTTCACCACGGACATAATCGCAGAAGGCGGAGTAGGATATGGTCAAGCGGCCGGCGGCGGCCAGTTCTTCATAAATCATGATGTTGGAGTAACCGGCGGCCACTTTCTCCTCCACCTCTTTTTGACAGGCCCGATACTCGATTCGGGCCTGCCCGTGACGCTTTCTGGAACGGATATTTTCAGACATGGTTCATACTCCTTGTTCGGTTGAGTCTTCCGGGAGACGATTTGAACGCGACCGGAACTGACCCCCGGTTATGAGGCTCAAGGCCGGCCTTACGGTCTTGAGCCAGTGAAATACTGTCTCCACCGTCTCTCATGCTCAACTGTATGAAATTTTGAAGATTATTCGGAGACAGCAACCTTTTTTCACCGTCTCCTGCTGTCTCCACTGTCTCAGTCACTATCAGACGTAAGTGGTTACGGGATTCTCGGAGACAGTTGAGACAGTATCCATTTTTTACTGTCTCCAGATTAAGACTTGCCACACAACGGTTTGACAGTAGGAGACAGCAGAGACGGCAATTCATAGGTAAAAAGCCAGCCGAAACTTGTCCAGCAATTCCTTGGAAAATTCCCGCCCTCTCCGTCGCCCTATTTTTACGCTCCTGGCTCCCAGCCTCGTCGCCGCCCGGCCAATCTGGTTGGCGGCCGTATCTTTTGGCAGAAGGGATTGCACCAGACCTATGAAATCATCGTTGAGGATTTGCCAGCCTTTCTCGGCCCAATAATCCTCCAGACCCAAGGCCGCTTTCATGATGGCCTCCTCTATCGGTGTCTTGAGTGGTTCGTTATCCAAGCTCATCGACAGCCAGATATGTTTTTGATGATGGTATATCCAATCCCTGAATCGGATAGCCTTGGTCATGGTTTCCAGACATGCCTCTGGTCGGATTTTCAACCCTCCCGATTCTGACTCCAGGCAGGGCAGATGGGATTCCAAACACTCCAGAGCTGATTCCAGGACGTGAAGTAAGAGAGCCAGACGAGGAACCATGCCCAGCACCTTGGGGACAATGAGGCGGTCGATTTCGGATACATCCCAAGTGGTCTGGGTAAATTCCTGACTCCAATTTTTGTAGAGGCCGTAGGCCTCGACATTCAGATGAACTGTCTCTGGTATAGTCCGGCCGTCCAGTTCAGTCATCTTCCTGTTCAATAGCAGTTTCGCCAAGTCGGCCAAAAGAGATTCGCCTTTGAACTCTTCATCGGTGAATTGAGGCGGCTTATACCGCCGGGCCAGGATGAAAGCAAAGCGGGGGAGTAGGCCGCTGTCAGCGTCTTTCTGGCTGAAAACGGTTTTCAAACTTTTGGGCTGGATTGTGCCGAGGATGGATAAGACCGCTGACAGGACATTTTGATTTTTATCTTTTTCGCAGCGAGTGGTCTTCCAAGGGGAT
>WRII01000106.1 GCA_009782825.1 Peptococcaceae bacterium | reverse complement strand
CCGCATATGTTCATATGCAGGGGCAGATTCCAGTGTTGTTCCACACGCCTGCCAAGGATCTTTCGCGGCATATTCTCGCCGGCGGATACTCCGTTCCAATTTAACACCCAAACCGTTATCCCCTTTACACCTTGACCGCTGAAATTTTACATACTCGCCGCTAAAAATTTGACACCTTGACCGCTCGGATTTAACATTGAAAATCATAATCGCGACTGTTAAACTGAAATTGCTTTACCTGATGTGGAAGATAAGGCTCTGCTGGAGAGCAACCTGAGCGCCGCACAGGGTTTGCGAGGAAATGGGCGGCGGGCCAAAACAGCCCGCCCCCTCCCCATTGATTTCCTTGGAAACCAAGCGAAAAACTCATGCCGAAGCTATGCTTCGGCGAAAATCGGCGCTGCCAGCTTTCTGCGCATTTCGCCTTCAACGATAATCTTGTAAGAGCTGTTGACCAAACGATCACAGATGGAGTCAGCAGCTATTTTGTTGCTGATCTTGCTGTGCCACCCCTTGGCGTCGATTTGTGAACAGACTATGATCGAACCGACATACTTACGTTTCTCAATAAGATTGTACAGGATGGATGCCTCCCCATCATCCATAATATCGAACATAAGCCAGTCATCCAGGATCAATAATTTCACCGTGTTATATACGGCTAACGTCTTATTAAATATTCCAGCCATCTTGGCTGCTGCCAGTTCGATGAGCATATCCTGCAATCCCGTATATTTTACTGTAAATGATTTACGGCATGCCGCGATACCAAAAGCTGTCGCCAAAAAACTTTTGCCGGCGCCGGTTGGACCCAGGATGCAGAGATTACGCTTGTCTTCAATAAAGGTGCAGGATGCCAGCGTCTGGATGAGACTGGCATTCAGTTTACGTTCAATATCGTAAGAGATGTTTTCCACACAAGCTGTGGTATCGCTAAACCCAGCACTCTTAATGAGGCGCTTCAACCTGTTGTTATTGCGCCGCGCATATTCACTATCGATGATCATCCCAAAGCGCTCATCAAATGACAAATTTAACGCCACCTCATCGCGCAGTTGCCGTTCGTATTCTTCGTCCATCTGCGAGAGTGCCATTTTTCTAAGCTTCACCCGTGTGTTCTCATTCAACATCGGGATCACCTCCGCCATAATATTCGGCGCCACGGATGAACCCATATTCCGGCATGTTCAAAGAACTTTTACTGGAGTGATTGTCTCCCCATGTGTCCTGCTTGGCCTTGAGGATAGCGCTAACCGCTTTGTAGCTGGGGCGTGGAGTGAATTGCAGGACGCGCTCGCAAGCGGCTTCTAAGCGGACTCCGGAATAACGATTAGACAACTGGAGCAAGGCGTTACAGGTTTTGTAAGCTTGTTGTTCCAGTTTGGCAGTGGATAGAAAATACTCCACAACCTTACTACATGAGAGGCCGATTTTCTTCGCCCAGCGCCGAAATCCTTCCCCGCTCCACGCGCCGTATTGTTGATGATTGGGAGGCATATGCGCCTCTTGGGTGACATATTTTCCAAAGTATCCTTCAGTTCGCGGATGAGAGCAGATCCTTATGCCTTCATACAGGATTTCCACCATACGGCTTGTCATTCGGATATCCACTTTTTTACCGATATATTCATAGGGTGTCGAGAAATACTGATTACCACATCTGACATGATAGTTTCGCTGCACCGTTGCTTGTTTCCATTCGGCAACCTCAAACGGGTATTTGGGCAGTGGCAAAAGAAAAGGTTTTTCTTCCAGATACCAACTTTTCCGGCTCCCTTGCTTTATCTGAAACTCGTGATTGTTGAAAGTAACAAGCTTCTCATGAATGGCCTTGTTTAACTCAGCCAGGGTAAAGAACTTACAGTCTCTCAGCGCCGCCATAATCCATGTTTGAGTTATTTTGACCGAACCTTCAGCATGGGGCTTATCATTCGGCGCCTCAACACGAGCCGGTATAATGGCCGTGCCGTAGTGTTCGGCCATCTCCTGGTACGTTTTGTTGATCACCGTCTCTGTGCGGGTATTTCTTGTGATCCCTGTCTTGAGATTATCCGGAATAATCCATCTTGGAACGCCGCCATAGAAGGTAAAAGCTTTTACATGGGCCTGAATCCAGTTCTCTGTTTCCATTGACCAGAAGGCTTCAACATATGAATACCCACTGTAAGAAAGGGCGCTGACGAAAACGTAGGCATCTTTAGGTTCGCCGGTCTCGCTGTTGATGACAGACATTTTGGATCCACACCAATCAACCTCCGCTGATTCTGCCGGTTTTCGCTCAATATGCATTGTTGCCTTTGTTTTTCGGGCGTAGTCAGCGTAATACTTGTTAAACTGAGTTGATTGGTACGGCAAATCCCCGGATCTGCGGCATTCCTCACAATACTCAATCCACAGAAGGCTAAGGGTCACTCCTGATCGCATGAGTTCTCTGTGAATCTTTTCGTAATCCGGCATTCGGTAAGGGACTTGTTTCAAGGCTCCGTCCTGAATGGCTTCCATGAGTTCCCGATCAGAGAACCCCTGGATTGTTTGGTAGCTGAGGCTTTTCTGTTTTGCTTTCTTCAAAACAGAAATCACAGTTTGCCTGCTGCAACCGACACTTAAGGCAATCTGTGAATGGTTGATCCCGAGGCTCTCAAGCCGTAGGATTTCTCGATAATTGGTCATTATATGACCTCCTCTCAAAGATTTGTGCTTATTGCACTTCTACAATCATTTGAGAGCAGGTGAAAGAAGTAAAGCCGCCTGTAAAATACCGGCGGCGAGGGTGTTAAATTTTTAGCGGTGAATATGTAAAATTTCAGCGGTCAGGGTGTCAAATTATAGCGGTCAAAGTGTTAAAAATAGTGCGGAATATCCGACAGCACCTACAGTTTTTTCAGAACGAAGTCACAAGATTTTTTTGAAGCCCTTGCCGTTCAAAATTTAGGCTATTGACAAAATTTATTAGTGTGATAACTTATAAACACGGACATGCATTTTTATTGGCCGATTAGAGAATAGAATGTAAGGGCAATATATGGCTACTGAAAGCTTCCTAAAGGATTTTCGAGTTTCCAAAAGAGACCATAAAAAACTTTTAAGGATTATTGACAAGCCGTGTAATACGCCTATTGAACGACCAATTGGGTGTATTGATGACGTGAAAAAGGAAGACATTAAAAAGTTTCTTGGTTTGGAATCTGACTAAATGGCGTATTCCGTTATTTCCCTTCGAGACTTAATGGAAAAAATCGGTGAATCAAGCTGTGATGAACTGTTCGCCGATTTTTTATGTCCGCTAAATGATGATATTGAATACTTCTTAAAGCATAAAGCCATTGAATTCCAGAAATTAGCCCGTAAAGCTTCCAAATGATTTGAGTAAGTCGGCAAAAATTACGCAAATGCCACGGAAACAATGTCGTTCTTAATAGGTCAATTGAGTAAAAATTTCACATATAAAACCCTTATTGAAGGTAAACACATATTATATTTTGCCTACAGGGAACCAGAGGTCATTGGAACTTTCTTCCAGGAATCATCATACATCATTAATAAATGTATTATTTCGTTTATGAGGTGTGTTGATGGAAAGATTGGCGGAGCGGATCAATGACTCCATTGCCATAGCCCGAGCTTACGCCCTGGAAGGCGGAGAACAAATCCTCCAGGGGCGTATGGACGAGGCGCACGGCGTATCGGCAAGTCTGGGCGCAACAGCTTTGGCTGCTTTAGCTTTGTTGCTCCTTGGTTCTCAGTATAAGGCGAGTTACCGGGCAGGACTCCGCTGGTTTAAACAAAATCGCGGCAAGCAAGGATGGGGCAAAGTACCGGGCGGAGAACCTGACGAGGAAATAA
>WRII01000105.1 GCA_009782825.1 Peptococcaceae bacterium | reverse complement strand
TGCGGGAAATCCCGTATTCTTTCTCAGCGGACTTGTCGCTTAGAGTCGCGTTCTTCTGACTCCATAAATATGATGTGTCCATAAGCACTCCTCCTAAAGTGAAAATACAAACATAGATAGAAATGCGGGTCTGGTCTTCATTTTTTCCTTGTGAATGGGTTTTCGATTTTCAGCTTATCATTGATAATTTGTCCATCAGCCAAATCTTCTGTCATAATTGACACAATGGTGATGATCAAAAAGCTGATACACAACGTTCCTTTTATTCACTTCACTTTCGGAATACAGATAGATGAAGATATTCGTATCTAAAAATATCCTATCGCTCATTAGCTTCCTCCCGGCTGAATTTCCAGCCGCGAGTATCAAGTGTGGGCGGCAACGCCAGATCGCTTTTGCGTCTGACAGGGGTTTTCTCTTCTATCCAGTCTTGACGCAACTCCAGCACAATAACCTTCACATCTGATGTTATCCGATTTCTATATTCTTCGGGGATAGTAATTATTCCATTTTCCGGTTTAGCTAAAAACTCATATGCTTGCATGGTTTGAGCCTCCTCAAGAAATCCTGATACATGGTCAATTCAATTCTTATTATTCCACGTTTCTGCCCATGCGTCAACCGGTTCATAAAGACAGGCGTATATCTTCGTCAGTCCCCGCCCAATCGCAATCTTCCCTGTCTGCACGATCTCCCAGATCTCATAATCCGCCAGAAGCTCAACAATCGTGTCAATCTTTATCAGCTCTCCGGTCAGCTCCACGATCATTATACAGGTTTTTCAATCGCGCATCCACCTCACCATCACAATTCACATACCATCCCGTTATGGTTAAATACCAAAATCTGAAACACATCATCATCCGTCAAAGATGCAAACCCTTCAGATCTCTTTAACGCTCTGGCGGCCTGAACCACTGCTTTTATCAATTTGTCCTCTTGCCTATCATCCAGAGGATAATCAATCAAGGGAAGGCTGGCAAAATCGTAGTATAACCAAGAAGTGGGTTGACTTCTTTATATTTTGTTTCGTTGGCAGTCTCTTCAATGTCTGATGTTAATTTGTATTCAAGGGGTCAAGCCTTTAACGTAAGCCAGGGACGGAAACGTGCGGCGGACTGTATCATTGCGTTCTCTTCCTGAGAAGTCAAGACAGGTGCTACGGGCTTATAGGCCGCCGGAGCTTCTTCTGTCTTACGTTCCTCATTTAGGGTCAGGCAGCGCCAAGCCATCTCTCTGCCGCCCGATGCTTTGCCGGTGCGCATGGCTTGCCGGCGTACAGAACGACCCGCGCCGTGGGAGCAGGACCATAGCCAATCGGGGTTGCCCAATCCGAGAACAAGATAAGAATAGTCGCCCATGGAGCCGGGAACCAGGGCTAGATCTCCTTCTCGTGCCGGGGTCGCACCTTTACGGTGGATGTTCATGCCGTGTTCCTGCAGAACAACATTGTGGGGTACGTCAACAACCAGGGAACACGTTTCGCAGTCGAGAACTTCACGCAGGGATTTCCGGATCATTTCTGCAATCACGGTGCGATTCAGCCATGCATAGAGGGCAGCGGTGCCCATAGCTTGCAGGTAGTCGTCAGCTGCATCCCTGGTAAGGTAAGAGCGTAGAGTCCGGACTTGGGATGAGCAAGACCCTTTGGCCATGCGTCCTTAGCTTTATCTATCCATTGTCCGCCGACAAAAGAGCCAACATCGCGGCTGCCGGTGTGGATCATCACCGCTAGACAACCTTCCTTCAGACCATATTGATAGGCGATCCGACCGTCGTAGATCTGATCAACGATCTGGAATTCTACAAAATGGTTCCCTGAGCCGATTGTCCCAAGGCCCGGATCACGGATCATATCGCGATCTTCAATCAGAACTTCGGGAGCGTAGCGGCTGTGGGATTTGAACTCAGAAAGGGCTATACACCGATCCATATCCTGGTTCATCCTTGCAAAGTCTGCTTCGGCCCAGACACCTCGACGGGGAACAGCATTAAGAAAGCCGGAGGGGCCTTCGTCAAACAATGCACGGAAGGCAGTCCCGGACACGGGAACATCTCGGCCGCCTTCAAAAAAGGCCCGGACCAAATGTTTTTCCAGTTTCGGCAGCTTATCCATGGCTTCAGCTTCTAAACGTGCTTTCTTGGGCGTCAATAGTCCATGCAACGTTGCCTCTTCCCCCCCGCCGAAGCATGTTGCATTTGTGTTCGCATTTGGGTACAATATAGCCGAGGTGATTTTTATGGCGAGAAACGCTGACCTGCACATTCGTATTGACCCGGAGACAAAAGCAGGCGCAGAACAGCTTTTTTCCACGTTTGGTATTACGGTTACAGACGCGATAATTATTTTCTTGCGTCAATCTCTGCTTGTGGGAGGTCTGCCTTTTGAGGTGCGCCAGCCGCGCTATAATACGGAAACCGAAGCTGCCATGCAGGAAGCCAGGGACATTATGGCCGGAAAGATTCAGGCAAATGTTTATCAGAGTGTTAAGGAAATGAACGCCGATATTGATACGAACAATTAAGGAGACTTGAACCCTAAATGCTTAATCTTCAGGCTACTACGCAATACCGGAAAGACCGAAAACGCGCAATCAAACGGGGACTTCCAATAAACCTTTTAGACGATGTGCTTCAGACGCTCATCGAGGAAAAACCGCTCGACCCAAAGCACAATGACCACGCGTTAGCAGGTAATTACGCCGGATTTCGCGAATGCCACATTCAACCCGATTGGCTTTTGATCTACGCAATTGATAATGGCACCCAAATCCTCACCGCCACCCGTACCGGCTCCCATTTTACCAGACGGGGATTCCTCCCGACGTAATAAAGCAAACATGTTTTGGTAGAGGCAACAAACGCCTCGTCAGCGCGCTTAATTTAAAAACGCCTCTAAACAACGCACTGTTTTCGGTCCCGCCACCTTTTTAACAAAGTCAGTATACCTTTGATCCGAAAAAAGATATAAAAGAGATTCTCCATAAGTAATTCCTATTAAATCAACAATAGAGGCATCATCCAGTCTCGTCTCGCAAAAATCAAGAAAAATTTTCATAGGTATATCATTAGACTTATCGAATTCAGAAAACAGAAAATCCACGTACCGCTCCATAACACTAATGGGGAAGTCATCAAATCCATCCTCTGCTTCTCGTAAATAAACCCATCCAAATTCTGGAGAAAGAAGGCTCATTTCTTTGTTAAAAGCCCTCTTTCTTGATATTGCGTCCATCCGAACGCCACCAGGCAAATACTCTTCCAAACATCTCATTGTTTTTGGGCCTGCAATCCTTTTCACACAGTCGGTATATCTTTGTTCCCAAAAATTATAAAGAAGGGAACCACCAATAGAAATACCAATAAAGTTACCTATTGAGGAGTCATCCATTTTCATCTCGCAAAACTCAAAAAAAATCTTCAAAGGCAAATCATTTGAATCCTCAAACTCGGAAAACATATAATTTACATACTCATCCATAACAGATATGGGGTTATCAATCCCTTCCTCCACAACTCTTTTGTGAATCAATTCATATTGTGGAGAAAGAAGACTCATTTCTTCAACAAAAGCTACCCATTTTACGCATGCATCCATAAGAATCCCCTCTTTTTAACAATCCCTTTGGTTCACTTGTGCCGCCTTCCCTCGCGCCCTGTGTTGTTCCATCCTCAATTCTCCTTCGCCGCCTCAGGTCCCCGCCCAATCGCAATCTTCCCCGTCCGCACGATCTCCCGGATCCCATAATCCGCTAGAAGCTCAACAATCGCGTCAATCTTCATCGGCTCTCCGGTCAGCTCCACAATCAGCGTCTCCTTATTCACATCAACCACATGAGCGCGAAAAACCTCAACAATATTGATA
>WRII01000104.1 GCA_009782825.1 Peptococcaceae bacterium | reverse complement strand
CGCCTGTCCGCCCACCCGCCGCTTCTGGAGAAATTGGCGGAACAAATTGAAAATCTCTACGTTAATAACTTTGTCCTAAAGTTGGGCGACCGGTTCCAGGAATTTGTCGGCCAGATGGAAGTCTGGAAAGTGCCTTCAGTCCGCCGGCAGGACAAATTTTTTGAAACCTGGGTACAACCTTTTCTGCGCAAGGAAATTAAAATTTGCGTCATCATCTCCGATGCGCTCCGCTATGAAGTCGGCGAGGAACTGCAACAGATCATCCGGCGGGAAGACAAGTTTACCGCCGAATTATCTCCCATGATCTCCATGCTGCCCAGCTATACCCAGTTGGGCATGGCCGCGCTCTTGCCCCACAAGGAGCTGACCATTACTAAAGACGGCTCTGTTCTGGCCGACGGGCAGCCTTCCTCCGGCACAGATAACCGGGCCAAAATCCTGCAAGCCGCCCTGAAGGGGCGGGGGCAAGCCATCCAAGCTGAAAAATTCATGGCCCTGGGCCGGGATGAAGCGCGGGATATCCTTAAAGCCAGCGATGTGCTTTATATTTATCATGACAGAATTGATGATGCCGGGCGTAAAGAGGATAAAGTGTTCGTGGCGGCCCGGGAAACCATCGACGAGCTTACCAAAATTATAAAAAAACTGGCGGGGAACAATATAAGCAATATGCTTGTTACAGCGGACCATGGCTTTCTGTATCAGACCAAAGATATCGCTGAGAGCGATTATGCCGATTTTGACGTCCAGGGAGAGGAAATACTCGATAAAACTCGCCGTTTTGTGCTTGGTCGGGGCTTGGCGGAAGCTAAAGGGGGGCACACGTTCACTTCTTCCCAGCTTGGTTTGGCCGGAGATGTTGAGGTGCAAATACCCAAATCAATTAAGCGTCTTCGCCTAAAGGGCGCCGGCAGCCGCTATGTCCACGGAGGGGCCACGCTGCAGGAAGTAGTCCTGCCGGTGATAAAGATCAACAAAAAACGCCAAAGCGATACCGATGTTGTGCCCGTGGATATCCTTGACAGTTCCGGTTCCTCCATCACCTCCGGCCAATTGGCGGTGATCCTGTATCAGCGGGAGGCCGTGACAGATAAAATGCGCCCCCGTACCCTGCGGGCCGGTATCTATACGGAAAACGGCTCTCTCATTTCCGATAACCAGGAGCTGATTTTTGATAGCGCCTCGGAAAATTCACGCGACAGGGAACAAAAGGTGCGTCTTATCCTTTCCAGAGAAGCGGATAAAGCCAATGGGCAGGAAGTTCTGCTCAAGCTTGAGGAAAAACTGCCCGGGACCAGCCATTATCAGCAATACGCCTCCCGCCGGTATCTCCTGCGGCGTTCATTTGCCACTGATTTTGACCTGTAAGATGGAGCCGGTATCATGACAGCACTGGATAATAAAATAAATGAATGTTTCCCCGGCCTGGTGGTGCGCAAGGATTTGGTCAAGACAGTAAAAGGCAACGCCGTGGTGCCGACCTATGTGCTGGAATATCTGCTGGGCCAGTATTGCGCCACCAATGACGAGGCGACCATTCAAACCGGCATCGAGACGGTCAAGGAAGTGCTGCGCAAGCACTATGTGCATCGCAGCGAGTCCGAGCTTGTCCGCTCGAACATCAAGGAAAAAGGACGCTACAAGGTCATTGATAAAATCAGTGTCACCCTGAATGACAAAATAGATGCCTATGAGGCGGAATTTTCCAATCTCGGTTTGAAAAAGGTCGTCGTTGACTCCGAAACGGTCAAAACACACCCCAAGCTCTTGGTCAGCGGCGTTTGGTGCATTGCTGATGTTGAGTATGAATATACGGAAAACAAAAATACGATTCCCTGGTTACTTACCAGCCTCAAGCCGATTCAGCTTTCCCACTTTGATTTTGAGGGCTACCTGGCCTTACGTCAGAAATTTTCCATTGATGAGTGGATCGACCTCCTCATGCAGACCATCGGATTTGACCCGGAAAAATTTGGCCAACGCAGTAAGCTGACCCAGCTTGTGCGGCTTATTCCTTTCTGCGAACGCAATTATAACCTGATGGAGCTTGGCCCGAAAGGCACTGGTAAATCCCACATATATTCAGATTTTTCGCCCCACGGCATCCTGATTTCCGGTGGTGAAGTCACTGTTCCCAAACTCTTTGTAAACAACGCCTCGGGTAAAATTGGGCTGGTCGGCTACTGGGACTGTGTTGCCTTCGACGAATTCGCCGGGAAGCAAAAGCGGGGGGATAACGCTCTTGTGGACATAATGAAAAACTACATGGCCAACAAGTCTTTTTCCAGGGGCGTAGAGACTCTCGGCGCCGAGGCCTCAATGGCCTTTGTCGGCAATACACAGCATACCGTGCCGTATATGCTCAAGCATTCCGACCTGTTTTGCGAATTGCCGGAAAAGTTTTATGATTCAGCTTTTCTTGACCGTATCCACTATTATATACCGGGTTGGGAGGTGGATATTATTCGCGGAGAAATGTTTTCAAGCGGTTATGGTTTTGTTGTGGATTATCTTGCGGAAATATTACGCGCCTTGCGTAATTATGATTATTCAGACCGCTATCAGGCGCATTTCACGCTGTCTTCAGATATTTCCACGCGGGATCGTGACGGCATCAATAAGACATTCTCCGGTCTGATGAAATTGCTTTATCCCAATGGAGAGGCTTCCAGGGATGAAATTGAAAATATGCTGAACTTCGCCATTGAAGGCCGCAAACGTGTTAAAGACCAACTCATGCGCATTGATACGACATATGAAGACGTTGTATTCTCTTACAAAGATACGTCAGGGATGACAATTAATGTCACCACCCTTGAAGAAAAGGAATTCCCCAAATATTATTATAAAAACAGGTCGGCTTTGGCTCCGGATGATTCCAATGTAGCCGTGACGGGCGATGAAGACATGGTATCCTTGTATGCTTCAAACAAAAACGAGCCTGTCAAAGACGAATTTCCTCGGGAACGACATTTGACGATTCAGGAGAACCAAAGAGGCGTCTCTTATGATGATCTGTTTGGGAAGTATATCTTAGGAGCAAGCCAGATTACCGTAACAGACCCCTACATCAGGCTGTTCTATCAAATGAGAAACTTTATGGAGTTTTTGGAGGCGGTAGTTAGACATAGGGCTACTGGGGATGAAATAGCCGTACACTTGATAACGATTCAAGACGAATTCAAAGGCGAGCAGCAACAGGATAATTTTGAGAAAATGAAGTCGGCCGCTGCGGTCTTGGGCATCACTCTTTCTTGGGAGTTCGATACTTCCGGCACCCTTCACGCCCGCCATATCGTCACTAATTCCGGTTGGAAAATTTCTCTGGATCGCGGCCTGGATATTTTCCAGGCTTATGAAATGAATGATGCCTTTGCCTTTGCCAATAGGCTACAGCAATTTAGGCCCTGCAAATCATTTGAAGTGACTTACATTAAGATATAACTTGACTTGTAATAGGATATAATCTTGAGTGCACACCGAGATTTTGTTCCGCGATTTTTTCATGTTGGCATGAAGAATACTCTCGGTTGCGTGGCTGTACCAGAAAAGGAGTGTCAGCAATATTTGGTTGTACTTGACAAGAGCAAATCACCATATATTTTGATTGTCAGCGATAATAATGTACTTGAACCTAGTGCTGGGTAACGATTAATATTTTACAAATAGTTCTTCATACTGTATCATAAAGAAAGAGGTGAAACAGTATGAAACAGAACCAAATAGTACTAACGCAGAGAGACCGGAAAGATTTGGAAAAGTTCAGCACAACGGGGGTACACAGTGTAAGGTTGGTGAAACGGGCGAAAATCATACTGGCCCTTGATACATCAGATGGCAGAAAAGCAAGTAAGCAAGTTGAAATCGCGCAACATCTGGAAGTGAGCCGTCAATCAGTCAACAATGTCAGGCGTGATTTCCAGGAGGCTGAGAATGTTTCAATGTTTTTGCAACGAAAAAAACGTGCAACACCGCCTGTAGCGCCTAAAATAACCGGCGAGTTAGAAGCTCGTATCATTGCCTTGGCCTGTAGTCAA
>WRII01000103.1 GCA_009782825.1 Peptococcaceae bacterium | reverse complement strand
AAGTGTGGGGGTTTCGGGGGAAGGGGGTTTTTAGGATGGATAGGTGGCTGTGGGATGAGCCTCTTGCCCAGGATAAGTAGGGGGCGGGCGAAAAAAAAATTTAATTTTTTTTCTCGCCAGCCCCTAAGTCCCTAAATAAAGGGTGAGGGGATATGATGATATGGTCATGATCCGGGAGTATATAGGGTATCTGAAAATGGAAAAAGGTTTATCGGAGAATACATGCCAGAGTTATGGACGGGATTTGCGCCAGATGGCGGAGTTCTTGGAGGAGAGGGGTCAGGATTTTTGCAGCTGTATGCCCCAGGATCTCTACGCGTGTGTCTTACATCACCGTTCTGAAGGGAAGGCGGCAAGGGGAATTGCCCGCTATATTTCGACGTGGAAAGGGTTTTTTGCTTATTTGGTTGAGGAGGGGCTGCGCCGTGATAATCCGGCATCGCAGCTTACTGCGCCTAAACAGGAGCGGACACTGCCCCGGGTGCTGTCCGAACAAGAGGTTAAGGTCATGGCGGAGGCAGAACCTCGGGAGGCAGGACTTCAGGAGGCAGGACTTCAGGAAGCAGAGCCTGGTAAGGAGAGCGCATCCCGGGATGGGGTGCTGGAAAAGCGGGATCAGGCTATAATGGAGGTTTTCTATAGTTCCGGGCTGCGTGTTTCGGAATTGATTGGGTTGAGTATGAATGATATTTCGTTGGAGTTGGGGTTTGTGCGCTGCCGTGGAAAAGGGGATAAGGAGCGCATTGTTCCTTTGGGGGAGTTTTCAATCCAGGCGCTGCAGGAATACTTGGCGTCGGCGCGTCGGGTTTTGCTGGCGCGCAATCCTTGTCCTAATGCCCAGATCAGGCAAACGCTTTTTTTGAATGCTCGCGGGCGTCCGCTGACGCGGCAGGGGGTCTGGGATATTATGAAGAAACGCGCGGCGCGGCGCGGGATCAGCACGAATATTTATCCTCATATGATTCGTCACAGCTTTGCGACTCATTTGTTGGATCATGGGGCGGATTTGCGCAGTGTCCAGGAGATGTTGGGGCATGCTGATATTTCGACAACTCAGATCTATACTCATGTGAGCCGGAAGCACTTGCAGGAGGTGTTCCGGCGGAGTCATCCCCGGGCCGTGGAGGACGGATGATGGAACGAGAAATGAGGGAGAAACATGCGTCAAAAATTTATTCGTTATGTGCGCGCGAATTGGTTAATCTATCTCACGTTAGGATGCGCTTTCTTCATAGGTGTGGCTCTGGGGGCATTGGGTGTTCATTCTTTGAACGAAGGCCGGGGGGCTGAGCTAGATAAGTTTTTGGGGACGCTGCTGCAGGAACAGCCGAAAACCATGGACTTTGCTTTTCTGCAGCAGCTGATACGTGAGGATTTGATTATGATGCTGTTTATTTGGGTGTTTGGGGTGACAGTGGTGGGGATTCCTCTCATCTACCTCATTATTGCGATTCGTGGTGCTGTGGTGGGATTTTCTGTTTGCTTTGTTGTGGTCTCTCAAGGACTGAAAGGGCTGGGGTTTGTGCTGATCAGTATTGTGCTTCCGTCTCTTTTGTTTTTTGGCTGTTTGCTGCTGGGAGCGGGGCTGGCGACACGATTTTCGGCCCAGTTATTGCGCAGTCGGACATCGGGGAGGCCTCTGGGAGGGTATTTCTCTCAATATACGCTGATGTTTTCCTTGACAACGGTGGGGTTGGTGGTGAGTAGTTTGGTTCAGGTGTTGTGCACAACACTGAGTGTGAGCTGGTTTGGGTTTTGAATTAATTAAATAATTATGAATCCCAATCACAAATAGACCTGGCAATGCCAGGTCTATTTGTGATTGGGATTCATATTATAGTATTACAATGAAATTCTCAACACAGGAGGGTGGGACAGGCGATGAATCCTCTGGATAAGTGGGATGACTGGGAATGGGAGAGAGCGGCTCAAACTCTTGCGAGTCCCCGTGAGGGAGGGGAGCGCGTCGGAGACAAGAGTGGAAACAATGATAGATATAGATATGGTGACGGAGATGAATACAGAAATGCTTTTGGCTATTCAGGTCGGCGCGGTCACTCTGGTCACTCCAGTCACTCAAGTCAACGCAGTCACTCAGGCCGGCGCAGTTCCTTCGGTCGCCCCAGCCACCGGGATGAAAAGCGGCATAAGAATTCCCGGAAAGGATTTCCGTTTCCGATCATGAATCTGGCCAAATGGACGGGGAGTCAGAGGCGGGTTGTGGTGGCGGCGGTCTTTTTTCTATTGGTATTATTTAGCTCTTACGGCGCTGACAAGCTTTCGCAAACGGTGTACAGCGCGTATCAAATGGGGATGCAGGGGGGGGATACGTACCCTGTGCTCAGCTCTATGATTAAGGACGCGCTGGGGTTGAACGGGGGTGAGGCGATGGCGGTGACTGCTGAGTCGAAGGTGTTTTATCCTCCTGTGGCCGGAGCGGTTAAGATGGCTTTCAAGGCGAAGGATCCGGAGAATAAAAAATGCCAGGGGGTTTGGATTGCCAGCTCTATAGGAACAACGGTTTATTCCCCGGGAACGGGCGTGGTTGTGGAAGTGGACTGGGAGGAGGCTCTGGGGCGGTTCGTCCGTATTAAACTGGATGATGGATGGGAGTGTGTTGTCGCAAATTTCGGGGATGTGGGGGTCAGCCAAGGGGATCCGGTGCAAAAGGCTGACGCTCTTGGCACGGTGGGGAGTTCGGCGAGTCATAACAACCTGTGGGTGTATTTGGAGCTGCGAAAAAATGGCCGGGTTGTGGATCCGCTGCCTTATCTGATGCAAGGGGAGAGTGCCTAAGCTATGGATTTCCAGAAACTCCGGCGTTCTACAGGGGGCTTGTCTCTGAAGGATTTATTTTTAGGGGTTGTGCCTTGGCGTATTGCGGGGATGAGCATACAGATTCATCCGACTTTTTGGGTGCTGATTCCTTTGGGGCTGATCAGTGGCCGCCTGGGGCAAATCGCGGCTGTGTTTGGGTTTGTTCTCTTGCACGAAATGGCTCATATTTTGGCGGCCCGGAGCTTTGGGGCGGAAACGAAGTCGGTGGTTCTGTATCCTTATGGCGGCTCTGCGGTGATGGAGGGGGACTTTGAGGGGAAACGCTGGGAGGAAAGTGTTATTGCGCTGGCGGGTCCGGCAGTGAATTTTTTAGCTTTTTTGGTGCTGCAGTTTTTGCGCTGGCAGGGGGTGCTGTCAGGGGAGTGGGCGCTGGAGTGGGCGAAGGTTAATCTGTGGTTGGCGGGGTTCAATTGCCTGCCGATAGTGCCGTTGGATGGCGGACGCATCGTCCGGGCGCAGCTGGCGGGAATTTTTGGGTTTGTACGGGTGACGCGGGTGTTGTCCTGGCTGGGACGCTGGGTGGGGGCGGCTTTTGTTTTTCTGGGGCTGAGCTTTTTGGCGTTTCCTGTGGGGCTGCCTGAACCGGTTATGTGGATTACGCTGGGGGTTTTTCTGTGGATTGGCTGCGGCGAGGAGATGAAGAAGGCCCGTTTGGTTTTTCTGAAGTCTTTGTGCCGGAAAAAAGAGGTGCTGCTGAGAAAGGGGCTCATGCGCAGCACGTGTTTTACGGTGAGCCGCAAGACGCCTCTTGGGGTTGTTATGGACGAGTTATCTGCGGATCGCTATAGCTTGATTTCGGTGACGGGAGTGCGGGATGGGCTGGAACATACTCTGAGTGAAACGGAGGTGGTTGCGGCGTTGATTGAGAGGGGGCCGGAGAGCTTGGTGGGAGAGATTGTGGCGGGGGAGAGGTGACGAGTTACATATCTTGAAAAGTCAAATATATTAATAATAAAGAGCAAACGATAATGGCGTGGACATAAGATTCCTGTGGATGAAAAAGAGAATTAATTGGAAATAGATAATCAATTGGAAATAGATATTGAATTTTATGGTTTTTTATGGTTTATGTAATTGAAAATGGAGAATGGGCATACTATAAGGGGCTGTAATTAAATAAGTTTGACATTAGGCCGCCGGATTTTTGTCGACAGGCCCACACAAGTGCCATTGCTTTGGATGCGTGTGGCAGTAAAGACATTTCTCTTACCTCAGCTCTTCGGGCCGGGCGCA
>WRII01000102.1 GCA_009782825.1 Peptococcaceae bacterium | reverse complement strand
TACTGAGCTTACAAGCATACTGCACTATTATTACTCAAACTATCATTTTCAGGAAATAACAACAGAGACAGAAATCCGCTACGATTACAAACTCTATGATGGCGTGACAACGGGAAGCAACGCGATTGCTCTTCTGCAAGTTATGCAATATGATGCATCTATTGTGGAGGAAGCGTCGAAATCAGCGCAGTATTACAAAAATAGCGGTGAATGGGAAATCTTGAAACCTTAATTAACTTTGTGTAACACTTTATCTTTCACGAAAGGGACTTCCATCCCCCGACTTCTTTCCGCTCCTGATCTGTTAAAAAAGGATCATAGAACGGCAATTATAATTTTGTTACCTGTTTGACGTATAATGGTTTTATTATGGCAAATCGATAATATAAAGCCAATGATTATTGCCTTCCCATTCAGCAAAAGCATACACCTGCTTGTCAGTATGGTATACCACAGTATCCAGGTAATGAATGGCGTAAGAATGCAACACCTTTTTTTCCTCCAAAGAATAGATTAATATATAACGTTTAACAAAATCCACTCTTGGATAGTTCCCGATGAACGCAACTTTGCTCCCATCTGGAGACAAGGCCCCTGTTTGCGTAATTGTGATTCCATCTGGTAATGATGCAAGATCATCCGTTTCCATGAAAGCATAGGTCGTGAGATCCAATTCGCCGAGACCGTTCAGGGTCTCTCCATAAGGATGAGATGCAAACAGTGCCTTATCCTCCCGGATCCTCATCGGCCACCAACCCTTGTTGTCGCCCGCGTTCTCAATGAGGTGCTCTTTTTCAGTAATAAGATCATACACACCGAAGCCACACTGGTATTCATATCCGACAATTTCGAAAAGAAACCGGTGATCATCAACCATTTCCCAAAAACTTATACGCTTCCACTCCGTCATATTTCCTTCTTTATGCCCTCGGAGCAAAAGCTTTTTCTCCCCTGAGGAGTCCTTCAAATAGAGGTTTCCGGTGTCCGTATCCTCAATAATTGTTCGGTTACCCGGGATGGGATGTTCATCAACTCCCTCAAAATTAGGATAATACTGCAAATATCCGCTGTTCTCCGAAAGATTAAGATCGATTGCTTGAATATTAGCTCCTTCATCTGAAATATTTTCATCTGAATTTTCGACTGAATTTTCTTCAGGTGAAGAATGAGTACAGGATACGAGGATAGGTAATATCAACAAAAGGGCGACACCCAGAAAAATAATGCTCTTTTTCATTTGCTTTTCCTCTTCTTTGTTTTTTCTCTCTAATGCGGGCTTTGCTCGCAAGTGGTCAGTGATCAGTGGTTAGTATTGGATTTTCTTGTTTTTTGTTGACACTTCGCGTCTGTAAGTACTAAAATAAACAAGTGATGTATCTTTAACAAAAATTATATCACAATCAATCCGGTCCGCAAAATCGTATCTATTGATCATCGAATGTTTTGCTAATGCATTCTTTACAGGAAAATGCCGCGATATCACACAGTCTTCTTTGTGGGTACGAAGAAAGAATGATCACTATATCTTCAGCGACAGAGAAAGCGATTTTCAACTTGAATGTCGTGATTTTACATTGAATTTTGTTCTCAAGGAACGGCAAGGATGATTCAATCCTTCATCCTTCCAAATCAATTGATTGAACGCAAGAAGTTGTCGGAAGAAGACAATCTCTTTCTCAAAAACTTGGGCAGCCAATTGAGCGCAGAAGAGATCTTAAATACCCTTCGCGCGTATAAAGGTCAGAAACTTCTTAATGAAAAAAATGCCTATTTAAACAGAATTCTGGAAGCAAACAAAATGATCTTAAAGGAGGCATTAACGATGGGTACAGCGCTAGACATTTTATGGGAAGCAGCAGAAGAAACTGGTCGTATGGCAGAAATTGAGAAGCTGCTTGAGAAACGGGTTGAAGAACGAATTGAGAAACGGGTTGAAGAACGGGTTGAGAAACGAATTGAGAAACGAATTGAGAAACGGGTTGAGAAACAGGCCAAATTAGAAATGGCTAAAAAGATGCTTTTGCTTGGCGACCCTATAGAAAGAATCGCAGAATTAACCGACCTTCCGTTAGAAACAATAAGAAATTTGAACTGAAAAAGGAGCATTCAATTAATTTCATTTGTAGGGAATTCACTTGATAGACGAACACCCCATATAATGGTGTAACGCTTTCGGAACCCGCACACTGCCGTCCTCCTGCTGATAATTCTCCAAAATAGCTGCTGCAGTCCGGCCCACCGCCAAGCCGCTGCCATTCAAGGTATGCACAAATTCCGGCTTGGCTTGTGCTTCCCTGCGAAAACGAATATTGGCCCGGCGGGCCTGAAAATCCTCACAGTTGCTGCAGGAAGATATCTCCCGATAGGTGTTGAAACTAGGCAGCCAGACTTCCAGATCATATGTTTTCGCGGAGCCAAAACCGAGATCCCCTGTGCACAGCTCAATAACCCGATAGGGAAGCTCAAGATCCTGTAAAATCTTCTCGGCGGAAGCCGTGAGGGCTTCCAGCTGTTCATAGGAGTCCTCAGGCAAGGAAAAATGAACAAGCTCCACTTTATTAAACTGATGCTGGCGAATAAGCCCCCGGGTATCCCGGCCGGCGGCGCCGGCTTCGGCCCGGAAACAGGAACTGAAGGCACAGTGACGAATGGGCAGATCCTCCGCCTTCAGAATCTCTTCCCGGTAAAGATTCGTCACCGGCACTTCCGCTGTGGGAATGAGAAAATATTCGGAATTCTCAAGTTTAAAGGCATCCTCTTCAAATTTAGGCAGATTTCCTGTTCCAATCATGGCGTTCCGGTTCACAATCATGGGGGGTAAAATCTCTATGTATCCACGTTCTATATGACGGTTGAGCATGAAGCTGATCAGAGATCTTTCCAAGCGCGCCCCCAGAGCTTTGTAGAAGGTAAATCGGGCTCCGGCTACTTTAGCTCCCCGCTGAAAGTCTAAAATATTAAGAGTTTCTCCCAAGTCATAGTGGGCTTTGGGTTCGAAGGAAAATGTTTTGGGTGTCCCCCAAGTCCGCACCACGGCATTATCTGTCTCATCAGCTCCAACAGGCACGGATTTATGAGGAATATTGGGGATTCCGTAAAGAATATCATTCATTTTTTCTTCAATGCTGCGCAGGGTCTCCTCGCCTTTTTTGATCTCGTTTCCTACTGTGCGCATTTCTGTAATAAGGTGTTCGGCAGGGCTTCCCTGTCTCTTCAAAGAGGCTATCTCGTCGGAAACTTTATTGCGTGTAGCTTTTAAGGTTTCTATTTCAAAGAGGATCTTGCGATAATCGGCATCGTATTGTAAAAATTCGTCTAGATCGATCTGACTGCGGCGATTCCGCAGGGCTTCTTTGAGAGGCTCGGGATGAGCGCGGACGTTCTTTAAGTCTAACATAGGGGTAATCCTCCTTTTTGGAAACCTCTTAGTACCTTACAGACGCGAAGCGTCAATAAAAAACAATAAAATCCAATACTGACCGCTAACCACTGATCACTGACCACTTGCGGGCAAAGCCCGCGTTAGGGCAGCTTCAGTAAACGCCATAATTCTTCTTTAGAGGCTTTATCCCCACCCGATCGATACCCTACAGTTCCTTCTTCGCCGCCGCCACTTCTTTCCTCCATCTTACCTATAATCTTACCGATAACCGCCGCGGGAATCTGCGCTTCTTCCAACCTCTTCAAGGCTTCTTGTACCTGGTTTCCGGGCAGGATGGATAGTAAAACCCCTGATGAAATCAGACGGCAGGGATCGAAGCCGAGCTCTTGGGCAGCTCTGCGTGTCAGATCAGACAGACAAACTTTTTCCCGATTTACGTGAATGGATCGGTCACACACATGCTCCAATTCCGTAATCCCTCCCCATAACCCTCCTTCGGTGGGATCATGCATATAGAGAGCTAAGTCGCGAATCAAAGCGGCTTCCGGAATCACGGAAAGGCTGGACTTCCATCCCCTGACTTCTTTCCGCTCCTGATCTGTTAAAAAGGATAAAAGATCCGGCCGGTCGTCGGCTAAGATGGACATACCCTCCATCCCGGCGTGTTTTGTCATCAGAACCACGTCATCAACACGTACCTGGCCGGCATCGTAACAATAGCGGGTGGGGCCGAGCATGGTCCCAACAATGACAGGATAGTCATAACGAGATGTCAGTTCTGTATGTCCGCCA
>WRII01000101.1 GCA_009782825.1 Peptococcaceae bacterium | reverse complement strand
AGCGGGATGTCCCAGACAATCACCGTGCAGCTTGACTTGAAATACTCCACCTGCTTCTCGAACATGGTGTGGTCGACCGCCGCTCCATGGGTAAAAACCAGAGTTTTGGCTTCGGCCTGCGGGGTCCGGCTTATCCAATAATATGTTTCCCCCCGTTCTGATCGTATGCTGCGCTCAATCATGAGGGTCTCTCTTCGGATATTGAAGCGGACTTTGTTTTCCTTACTTCCACCACTCAGGCGATTCTGGCGGCAAGACCCGGTAGGGGTGCTCGATGCCTGATTCTTTGAGTTCTTCGGGGCTGCGGAGGAAGGGGTTTGCGGTAGTGATATGGCTGGAGGATATCGGCCATACGTTGCTGAGGAAATTGTCGAGCAGTTCAGGGGCTTGGTCTGGGTGGTAGTCAAATGAGGGGTCGAGGGCTTCGCGGGCGACGAGGGGGCCTCGGCGTTCCTCTTCGTGGTCGTTGAATAAATCTTCAAAAGGGTCGTCTTCTGGTGCGGGGTGAAATTTGGCGAGGCGATTAGCAACGATATCCAGCCAGTGTTCAAAGAGTTTCGTTTCCGGCAGAACGTGCATGGCTAGTTGAGATAATAATGCAATGTGCCGTGGAAAAAGCCAGTCATTAGAAATCTCAGGAAATGGATAGATGATAGGAACCATCCAATGAGCCGCCGCAAAGAGGGGTCTTCGTGCAGGGCCTAAATAATCAGCACTGGGAAGTTCGATATAATGCGAATATTTATTATTGACGCTTGACCACCATGCCGCTTCTAGAATTTGAAAAGGCATGGGGTCATCTGAAACTTTATTGTATCGCCAGATTATCCATTCATAGATGCCAATAGCCAATACTGCTTTCCCACGCAGACTAACGCTCTCCACTTTCTCAAGCAGAGATTCGGGGTTATATTGGAATTTAGAAAATATATCGGTATCATCCCAGAGATATCGCAAAACCGGGGTATCTATTCCAGCATTTTGTATATAGAAAGGTATGAGATAGTTCGTCATAATGAATAGGGTGTTCCTTTGAATCCCTTGGCAATCATTTCTTCCGGCGAATAGAGATAGGGATTGTTTTTATAATCAAGACCGGCCAGAAATTGATTTGCCGCTTTCTTTACGGACGCATCATCACAGGGAAAGGATGGGTCGAAAAAGAACTCTCTTGGAATGACAGGTTCATCCGAGGAGTCATAATAATTGTTATCCGTGCCGTCTAAATCTTCATAGTTATAGCGGCAAGGATAGGCTTCCGCCGCACGGCGTGTTACATCAGTCAGCCATGCGTTGAACTGTTTTTTATGCTTTGGCAATACATCTCTTGCCAGAAGAGCTAGGCTGACTAACGGGAAATGTATGTAACATCCTCCGTTGACATATTTATTTGTTACTCTGGAAAGCATCAGCAACATTATTACTATGACACCATCTATTTCCTCTTGATAGGGCTCCATTTTTGTATCTATCTTGTACTGAATATGTTTTACATAGTCCAAATTGATTGTTCCAGTCCATGCAGATTCAATACGATTGCAAGCATCAAGTAAATCTCTATGCCCATCCAATCGCCAATAGATAAATTCCGCGATTGCAGCCGCCATCCCTATCGTTGCCTTATGGTTTATCTTTTTAAAGGCATCACTAAGCTTTGGATTTGATTGGCAACATCTAGCGGCATCAACTAAATCACCTATCATCCCATTCTTTAATGCGTAGTCAATCTCAGAACCGGACATCTCCAATTTCTCGACCACAAAAGGAGTTTTTAGTACCATGACAACACCTCCACAGAATTACAATGAAACCAATAAATATCAGGTTCCCCCTAATGCATTCAGCAAACTGTCTCGCTTTTCGAGATTTTCAAGGCTATTCCTTTTATCATAATCATAAGGACAATAATCTTTCATGTCAACGGGATTTTCGTCATTCTCATCCTTACAAAGCAATACTGTAATCTTGCATTCATTGACTGCATAACACAGCATATCATGGCAAGATTCACATGGATATTTTAATTTTTTACCATCCTTACGCCAATCGATATTGAGTGTTAAGGTCGCCTTCTCAAGAGGGAGCCTTAGGTTCTTAAGCTCATCCAGAATCCGTGTTTCGCAATGTCCCCCTGCTTGGGTCGCATCTGGTTTACCCTTGTACTGGCGCGGGCCTTTCCCATCGCAATCAAGCAAACTGCCATTTGCCCTGTTTGGAGCAGGGTTGCCTTCTGCGACGCCTTCCTTCAGGTTTACTGTTAAGCAGGAATAGTTGCTCTGCGTTGGAATGACCTGTGAGATACCTCCCCCTGGCGGAGTATAGGCTCCGGCTGCAACAGTGACTCCACACCCATCAAGGCCTTGTGCATTAGGGTTTTTATCATCAGGATTTTTAACGGTTCTGCCCTTTCTTTTTCTATTCGCTTTAGTCTCATCAGAAAGAGAGTCGAGTTCTTTCCTTCGCTCTTCATTTTTATTATGCGTTTTTTGGCAATCCGATTCTGTTGGAGGAGGTGCTTGTGTTGCTTTGTCCATTCCTGGACTCACATTCTTATCGTTATGCGTTGTCATATCCATATGACGCACAACGTTTTTCCTCTCATATCTTACATCAAAGCTCCAAGATGTAAAATGGGTTTTCCCTTTAATCTTGTGCGACACCACCCCCTTGTTCAACGCCGGTGTAGCTGATTCGTTGCCGCTGCTGGTTTTGTAGAAGGACTTGTTTTTGAGACCGGCTTCTCGCCCGCCAATTTTGACCGTTTTTGTGCCGTTGGCGGTTGCTGAACTTTTCGAGAAGTTCGGATAGGGAATGGGGACGCCAATCTTAGGGGTGGCGGGCGGCGGAGGCGGCGAATGGCAGACATCAGGCATACTGTTTGCCGTATTTCCATCCTTCACCGCTGAGATTTCCCGGCCATTGGCAAAAACATTCTTGCTCATAAGCGCCCTCTCACCCTGATTCTTTTCTTATTATCACATCCAGCCGACATAATGTCAAAAAGTTTTTCCTTCAGATTCTTCAAGTCAAGCAATGTATTCCGTAATCCAAGCTGCCCGCTCATCTTCGTCATTGCCTACATGGCAGAGTGAGAGAGCGCCTGGGGCGTAATCTTTCTGCCCTGCGTGCAGCGCCCAGGCAAGCAGAGTTGGAACCATTGCCGCGCCTATCTCGCCGAGGTATTCAATCGGATGCCAGAGATCGAAGAGGCCTTCCCGGCTGCGGTCACTGAGTCGCCCTTCGGCGAAGCTGGCTTCTTTGAACTTGTAATGCTCGCCGGTAATGTCGGTGAGTCGCCAGGCGAGGTCTCTATCCAAAACCATTATGTCCAAAACCATTATTGAACAGCAATCGGATTTATAATATAATGAACTTGAGAGGCGGCGAAATATTTGAACGAAGCACATAATAAGAAAGAGAAACAGGAGAAAATCTACTGGCATGAAGCTTTCTATGAAGCCCTTCAATTAGAACTCTATGAATACAAGGATATTCTGAAATTCGAGAACGAACATCAACTCAGCAAAGAAGCCCTTAAAATGGATGTTCTCATTATCAAGAAAGAGAAAGAAGTTCGAATCGACAAGAATTTTGGCCACATCTTCAGGACTCACAACATCTTTGAGTATAAGTCAGAAACGGATACCCTCACTGTTGCCGATTATCACAAGGTTCTGGGTTACGCACTGCTATACGCCGCGTTTGAGCAAGTATCCATAGAGGATATTACGATATCTTTCGCTCTCACCAGACATCCCCGCGATCTTTTGAAGTATTTGGAGACTGTACGGAAATTGACTGTTGAAGATATGGGCAATGGGTTATCTTACATTACAGGTGACATCATACCCATTCAATTATTGGAACGCAGCAGACTTTCTCAGGAAGACAACGTGTTCCTCAGAAATCTCAGCAGCCACCTCAGCACCAGGGATATCCTCAACACCCTTTCCGCGTATCGAGATCGGAACCCTCTTAACGAAAAGAATGTTTACTTGAATAGAATTATCGAAGCAAACACAGTTATTTTTGAGGAGGTCATCAATATGGGCACAACCGCCATGGAGATTTTTTTGGAAGAGGCTGAGAAGAATGGTTGGCTTGATGGGATCAAAAGAAAGGCAAGCACAATCGCATTGGAAACAAAACAACTTGAACTTGCCAAAAAAATGCTTCTGGATGATGAACCTATCGAAAAAATAGCCAGATGGACAGAGCTTTCTTTGGACACGATTAAGGATTTACAAACAAAACTT
>WRII01000100.1 GCA_009782825.1 Peptococcaceae bacterium | reverse complement strand
TCGAGCGTGTTGATACTCAGACACTCACCTACACCTTGAGCCTTTTGCTTTATACCTTAATTCCGCGGCTACTTGGCTATCTCCGCTCAGCCTTTTTGGGTTGTGGGCTGGGCCCGCGTTGGAAAACTGACCGGGAACTAGAGATAATTTGCCCACAATAACTAACAAGCCCAGTGGGGGGATGTTTTTAGCATAAAAAAAATTGAAAAAGATTTTTAAATTTTTTGTTTTTATTAAATACTCATTTAACATTTGTCCTTTATACTTAAGCCATGGTTAACGTTAATGAATTTCTCAACGTAATCATCTCCTCCTTAACTCAGGCGTATCAGGTTTTCTTTTCAGCAGACAGGATCTGCGTTAAGAAAAAAGGATACGTCTCTTTTTTTGAGCTTTGAAATGTTTTTGTGATTAGGAAGGGAATATTAGGAAGGGAATATTCGCCTTATTGCGGTCAAGACCTCAAGAATCGGAAAATGAAAAGGGGTATTCATCCATGGATCCACAAACCGATATTCGCAAAAGGACTGAGCACCAAGAATATGAGACCCTGTCTCTCTACGCGGCTAAGAGCGCTGAGGCAGTACGGGTACGTTCTGAAGAGGAGTGTCCTATCCGGACAAGCTATCAACGGGATCGGGACAGAATTATACACAGCAAGCCTTTTCGGCGGCTCAAGCATAAGACTCAGGTTTATATTGCGCCGGCGGGGGATCATTACCGGACGCGAATGACCCATAGCCTTGAGGTGTCTCAAATTTGCCGTACAATTGGCCGGGGCCTGCGTCTCAATGAGGATCTCATCGAAGCTATTGCTTTGGGCCACGATGTGGGGCACACCCCTTTTGGGCATGTAGGAGAACAAGCGCTGGCTGAGATTGTCGGATCTTTCAGGCACAACGAACAGTCGCTGCGGACGTTTACGATATTAACAGGGGACGGTAAGGGACTCAATCTCACGGAAGCCGTGTTGGAGGGTATTCTTCACCATACGGGCGGGGGGATGCCACAGACGCTGGAGGGGCAAGTGGTGCGCATGGGGGATCGCATTGCTTATTTATGCCATGATTTTGATGATGCTCTGCGGGCTGGGTTGATGACAGCTGAGGATTTGCCGAAGGGAGTCCGGGAGGTTTTGGGGGCTGCTCCCAGCTCCATGATTACGGCCATGGTCACGGATATGATTGAAACGTCCTGGCAGAGTTCACAAATTGCGATGTCCTCGAAAATACTGACGGCTATGCAGGAATTCAGACAGGTTATGTTCACTAAAATCTATAATGGCTCTCACTTGGCGCGGGAGCGTTTTAAGGGGAAGGCTATCATTGACGAACTTTATACATATTGTTGCAATACACCGAGCATTTTGCCCGAAGAATTCTTGTTGTGGACCCATGGGGATGTAGAACGCGCTGTTATCGATTATTTAGCGGGATGTACGGATAATCACGCGATAAGCCTTTTTGAGGAGATTTTCATTCCCCGGTCCAGATCTATAATTTTTGAGGATTAAGCAGGAAAAAAAAATGTTTTATCGAAATTTGTATTGTGCTTAAAGGTCAAATTAGGGACTGGGGAAAGTTGGATTTGGAGTGGCAGGACGTATCCCTCAAGAATTTATTGATGATATTTTGCAAAGAACGGATATTGTTGAGATTGTTTCGGAATATGTGACGCTCAGGAAGCGTGGCAGAGATTTTAAAGGGCTGTGCCCTTTCCACTCCGAAAAAACACCGAGTTTCAATGTGAACTCTGAAAGGCAGATTTTTTATTGTTTTGGGTGCCATATGGGGGGCAATGCGCTGACGTTTCTGATGAAGAAGGGGAATTATCCTTTTCTGGAAGCGCTGGAGATCTTGGCCAGGCGCGTGGGAGTAAGTTTGCCTCAGGGAGACGTATCCCCGGCGGAGCAGGAGAAAGAAGCGCAGAGGCAGCGGTGGAGGGATCTCCATACTAAGGCGGCGCAGTATTTTTGGGAGGTGTTGAATCGCCCGGAAGGCAGGGAAGCTTTGGAGTATCTTAAGTCGAGAGGGATTGATGACGATACGGCGCGCTGCTTCGGGCTGGGGTATGCGCCTCGGGGGTGGTCAGGGCTTCTCGCGGAGATGCGCAGGCAGGGGGTTACTCCTCAAGAGCTTCAAGAGGCGGGGCTGGCTGTGGCAAAGACCCGCGGCGAATTTAAGGGATCTGGCGAAGCTGGTGAGTCCCGGGGATCTGTCGAGGCCACACATCAGGGGGTTCCTGAGGTCACACATCATGGGGGGGCTGAAGTCGCATATCGTGGGGCTTCAGAGGTCACATATTATGACCGGTTTCGCCACCGCGTGATTTTCACAATACGGGATATCCAAGGCCGGGTGATTGCTTTCGGGGGCCGTGTGCTGGATGATGCTGTTCCAAAGTACTTGAATTCGCCGGAGACGATGGTTTTTAATAAGGGGCGCTGCCTGTACGCTTTGGATTTGGCGGCTCAGGCGATTCGTGCCAAAGGATATGCGCTGGTGATGGAAGGGTATATGGATGTGATCGCCGCTCACAGGGTGGGCTGCAAGGCGGCTGTGGCGACCTTGGGGACGGCGTTGACTCAGGAGCAGGCTCGGCTGCTCAAAAGGTATACCCAACGGGTGTGTATCTGTTACGATGGCGATGAGGCTGGGATTCAGGCGGCTGTCAGGGCCGGGGAGGTTTTGGCGGCTGAGGAGTTGGATGTTGGCGTCGTGGATGTGAGCCCAGCAAAGGATCCGGATGAGTTTTTGGGGTCGGCGTCTGTTCAGGAATTTGAAACGCGTATTCGCGCGGCGCGGCCTTATCTGGAGTTTAAGTTTGATACCATGATGGCGCAGACGCCGGCTCGGTCGGCTCAGGAGAAAGCGAACCTTATCCAAAGGATAGCACCTGAGATTCTGAAAATCAAGAGTGCGGTGGCCCGGGAAAGCATGGAAAGAACGATATCCCAGAAATTGGGCGTCACTTATGAGGCTCTCCAGCAGGAACTGTTTCAAATCGAGTCGAAAAGGATAAAAAGGAAAACAAGTAAAAAAAGTCGGATTCAGCAAGAAGATTTCTTGACGACACAGGATATTTCTGTAAGAAATAGAAATACTATAGAGGAAACACCTCGAGCAGGGCTGTTGTCTGATGATGTTTCTCCAGGTATCTTTGAAGCGGAACAACTGATTCTCAGGATTTTATTGGAAGCTCCTCCGGATCTTCAGGGCCAGGCTTCTTTGGAAGGCCAAGCCAACTTGATAAATCAAGCCAACTTGATAAATCAAGCCAACTTGATAAATCAAGTTCTTCAGAAATCGGGAACTGACTTTTGGAGTCTCAAGGCTCACGGGAAGATTTTCCAAGGACTTTTGGGAGCTGTTGCTCAGTCGTTTCACGAGCTGCCACTCTCCCAGGAACAGGACGGGGATCAGGGATCCCATGGGGATCGCATGGTGCGCAGGCTGCACGCGAGCATGGCGGCAGAGGAAGATTATGAAGATATTTGCGGGAGGTTGGCGGCTGTGTTGGAGATTGAATACACGGAGGGACGGGAGCAGGAAATGCTCGGTGACTGTTTGAATCGTCTCGTAGAGGCGCAGAATAAAGAGGATATAGAAAAAATGCAGAAGGAAGCCATACAGTTGGAGCTCGCGGGAGATGTGACAGGGGCGATGGCGGTTCTGCAACAGATAGGAGAGCGGTTGCGTCGTGGCTAAGAATGAGGCGGATAGGGTTGTCTCGAATTACCCGGTGGAAGGGGGAAATTCGTTGAAGCTGGAAGAACGGCAAAGAGAAGGTGACGTTGCCGGGCTCATTGAGATGGGCAAGAGCAAGGGGAATTTGACCTACACTGAAATTGCGAATGCTCTGCAAAAGGTTGATCTTTCTGAGGAACAGATTGAAGAGGTCTATGAGCAGCTCAGCACTTTGGGAATCGAGGTCATCGACGATATTGTTGACATAGATGTGATTGACAAGGAGGCTAAGGAGCTGGCCGAGGAGATCACGGGGGAAACGGAGATCGATATTGCGACGGTACCGGAAGGGACCAGCGTGGATGATCCTGTGCGTATGTACCTGAAGGAGATCGGCCGTGTGACGCTGCTTTCGGCTGAAGAGGAAATTGAACTGGCTAAGCTTATGGAAAAGGGCAATGAGATGGCTAAACGCAAGCTGACTGAAGCGAATCTGCGTTTGGTGGTCAGTATTGCGAAGCGCTATGTGGGCCGGGGCATGTTGTTTTTGGATCTCATTCAAGAAGGGAACCTGGGGCTGATTAAGGCTGTGGAAAAATTTGATTTCCGCAAAGGCTTTAAATTTAGCACGTATGCGACTTGGTGGATCCGTCAGGCGATTACCCGCGCGATTGCGGATCAGGCCCGGACGATTCGCATTCCTGTGCATATGGTGGAAACGATTAATAAACTCATTCGTATCAATCGTCAGCTCTTGCAGGATCTGGGGCGGGATCCGACCCCTGAAGAGACGGCTCGGGTCATGGATATTACGGAGGATCGGGTGCGGGAGATTCAGAAGATCGCGCAGGAACCTGTGTCTCTGGCGACGCCGATTGGGGAAGAGGAAGATTCTCATCTGGGCGACTTTATTCCTGATGATGATGCGCCGGCGCCTTCGGAAGCGGCTTCTTTTCAGTTGCTGAAAGAGCAGCTTGAGGAAGTGCTGGAGTCTCTGACGCCTCGGGAGGAGA
>WRII01000099.1 GCA_009782825.1 Peptococcaceae bacterium | reverse complement strand
GTCTGTTTTGTCTGATTGTTTTTCAATCTTATCGCCTCTCATAACTGCGTTCTTTTCTATATCTCTTAGTAACTAAACGAATCAGTTTAGTGATATCATAGCATAATTGATGAATTCAATCAAAAGTCAAAAGATGGAGATAAGCGATCGATCTGCTTGACAAGAATGCTCCAAAGATTCTAGAATAAATTAGGGGAGGTTGACACACCCCACATCCATCCCTTACGATACAAGAAAAAACACCTCGAGAAATGACGAACATCAAGCCGAGGAGCAAAAGGAGATTAAACATGGCGATAACAGATACAGAAATCAGCATGAAAAACACAAAAGCAGAAATCCTGGAGGCTTTACAGCAGGCATTAGAAAAGGCCGAACGGGCGGAAAAAGGAAAGCTCAACCCCGTCAAAGAAGAAAAGGTCAAGCTGGAAAGAAAGGCTATTGAAACAGCAAAAAAAGCTGTAGAACAGAACATATTTTCCAAAGAATTAAACGATAAGTTCAATGATCTGCAAACGGCCATTGCTTCTGAGGAAAACCGCCTGCAGGAACTCTACGGGGTAGGCCGGGAATTGCAGAAGCTGGCCTTGGTGCTTGAGGCCGGCAAGGAGCGCCTTAGCGAAATTGAAGCAACCGGCAAGACACGCCTCAGTGAAATTGAGTCAACAAAGACTGAAAAAGAAGAAGAAGCCAAGAAGAGCCTGGACCTTCTCAAAGCCCAATTCGCCCAGAAAAACACGGAACTCAAAGAGGCCCACGAAGAATCTATGAAAAAGCTCAAAGTCGAGAGAACCCGTGAAAACGAAGAATATCAATACGCCTTGACCCGCACACGTGAAAGAGAAAATAACGAGTGGGCAGATCAAAAGGCGGCCCGGGAGCTGGAACTCTCCAAGCGCGAAGAACAGACGGCAGAACTCTTGTCAGCAGCCGAAAGCAAATCCCAATATATACAAACCCTTGAGGAAAAAGTGGACGGCATCCCAACCCTTGTGCAATCCGAGAAGGAATCCGCTGTCGCGGCGGCAATAGAGGCTCTCCAGAAAGAGTATGGCTTCAAGGCAGCCCTGGCGGAAAAGGATTCTCAGAGTACAATTACCCGTTTGAAGGACAAAATCTCCTTCCTGGAGAAGGAACTCGAAAGTACCACGAAGACCGCAAGTATTCTGCAGAATAAGCTTGATAAAGCCTACACAGAGATCCGTGAACTGGCCACAAAGACTGTTGAATCCGCCAGCGGCGTGAAGATCATTGGCAACACGGAAGGGAAAGGATAATTGTGACGGCACCCTGCCGCTGACCAAAGTTCATGGGCTTTCCAAAGAGCAGGCAGAAACAAGAGCCCACGAGCTGCTTGAGCGTTTTGGCCTGACAGATGAGGCGGACAAAAAACCGTCCCAGCTTTCCGGCGGGCAGCAGCAGCGTATCGCCATTGCCAGGGCTGTAGCGCCCAAACCGAAAATGCTGCTTCTGGATGAGCCGACATCCTCCCTCGATCCTGAATATACCACCGAAGTCCTGAATATGATTCAGGAACTCAAAAAGGAGAACCTGTCCTTTATCATTGCTACCCATGAAATGGGATTCGCCTTGCATGCCTGCGATAAGGTTGCGTTTTTATGCGAGGGGAGAATAGTGGAGTACGGTCTGAGTAAGGAGGTTTTTATGAAACCTGAGACATCGGAATTGAAACTGTTTTTGTCGAAATTGCTGGAATGGAAAGTGTAGGAGACTGTAAGTAAACCGTTCCTGAGGGCGCAGAGAACATCAAATCCACTGTCATGGGGGAGATAAGTATAATATGGGGAGGTACACTATGGACACTATAAGTTACATTCTTGAAAATGGAGATGCATGGCTTCAATATGCCGCGAGAATACATATTCTTAAAGAAAGCAAAGAAAGCCTGACAGATTTGAGGCTGAAAGCCCTTTCCGATCCTAAAATCAAAGCTTATTTGAACGATATAACCGATTATCATAGTCTTCTCGTGAAGAACCATAAGAACCCTGATCTCCCTATACACAAGCTCTTATTTCTTTTGGACATCGGGTTTGACACGGATGTTTCGGAAATACAGTCGGCTGTTGAAAAAATCATAGAGCATAAAGATGACAACGGCGTGTATCAATCTTTAACCAATATCCCCAAACACTATGGAGGAAGCGGCGAGGATATGTTCAGTTGGTGTCTTTGTGACGCGCCATTATTATTGTTGGCCTTGCTCAAAGCCGGACTTGACTATGACAAACATATAAAGCCAGGCACAGACTATCTTGTGGGGTTCCATAAAAATTCAGGGTTCCCATGTACTGTCTCACAGGAACTGGGTAAATTTAGAGGGCCGGGGCGGAAAGACGATTGCTGCCCGTATGCTTCCCTGATCATGCTAAAACTCCTTTCAGCTATTCCGGAATACCGCGGAAGCGAGATTGCGGTAAATACAGCGATGGGCTTGCTCGCATTGTGGGAAAACAGCTTAGACCGTCATCCCTATATGTTTTACATGGGAATCGATTTTAGAAAGCTAAAAGCTCCGGCAATGTGGTATGATATTGTCAGCGTTGCAGATGCGTTGAGTCGTTTTGAATCAGTCAGGGCAGACGCGCGTTTCATGGAAATGGCTTCAATGATTAAGAATAAACAGGATCACAACGGATTGTTCACACCGGAAGCTATATTTCAAAAATTTAAAATGTGGGATTTTGGCCAAAAGAAAAATCCGTCGCCCTATTTGACGTATTTATGCTATCAAATATTGACGCGAGAATGAGCGTCATAGATGTCTATTATTTGCCAGGGAATGGGCGCAGAGGATTCCGTTTTTGATCGATTCTTTGACTCCCCGGCCAGCTTGGTGGCGGGACTGTCGTTTCGAAGCCACAAGGCCATTTTTCCAAAAGTTTTGCCGAAAACCCCAAAAACGGCAAAACTTTTTCAATTAATGCGAACTCAGTTGACGTTTTCCGCAAATCTATTGTCTTTGCCCCAAACCCTATACAAGGCGGCACAATTCGGGTACAATAAGCGCAATAACGTTATTATGCTTACAATAACAACAGTCAGAGGTACGAACGGTCGAATTGATATTAATTTTTGTATTAAGGGACTGTAACTAAGGAGAAGGAAGGAGAGGGTAACTCATGTCAAAAGATGAAGAAAAATATGGAAGTAAAAATGTAGAAAATATGGTTGGGGTTGGGGTTGGATCTGGCATCGTTGAGGTGATCTCCAGTTCCGCTGTAAAAATTAACGGCCAAATCATTAGTCTCATTCCTTTGAGACCCGAAATGAAGCAAGAAAAAAAGTCATTTCTTAAGGGTGTTTTTGGGAAAACGGTTGATTCCTATGCCACAATTGTTTCTATTCAATTTCACGAAATACGTGATATGCCAGATGTGAATTTGTGCATGCTATCAACTTTAATTCTTGCCATACAAACGGAAGATGGAACAAGATATGAGACGAATCAGCAGGTGAATATTCCTTTTTTCAAATTACCACTATTCGAGCCAGGCAAAAAACTTCAGGTGCGGTATTACAAGTCTGATCCAACTAGAATAATAATTGATTCCGGGTATCCTGTAGAGTAACACTAGAATAATGTTCATCAATTGACAGTTGAGGCAAAACACAAAAAGCACTATATTAAAGCAGGCAGGATGCAATGAATGGGAGAGTTTGATTATGTATAGCAATGAGAATCAAAGTGCGATGGACAAGATAAGGGAATCTATACAATCAGGGACAAAAATGCAAGCCATAAAAGAGTTTCAAACACTCTTTCCATGTAACCTTAAAGAGGCAAAAGAGGCTGTGGACAATATGGAGGTTACTGGGAATTATGAGTGGGCTTACTATGAGAACCACTACCATAAACACAATTCCTTTGGCAGCCAAACTGAAATAAGGAAAGCACGACATCCTCTGGCAAAAGTAGTGATTCTGTTGTTTGTTATTTTCTTAGTTGCGATAATTGTTGTCCCTTTGCTATTTTTTAATACGGATCTCTTTATGGCGCAATCCGATTACTATAAGATAGCTGTCGAATCGAAAAATGGAGAGCTTTTTGAGACCAATATCCGAATGTTAGGTGCTGTCAACAAGAAAGGCGAGTTTCTACTTCAGTATAGTGCAAGCAGTTTAGCCTATTTTGTGGAATTGTATTTTGATCCATGGACTGTGTCTGATGTGGATAATCCATATTTTGCTGGGAAAATCGAAAGGGTGAATACAAGCTCTTACTATTTTTCCGAAACCATTTACGACTCAGTCAATTCGTCTTATCAGAGAGACACCTATTATAATCAAAATGGAGAAACTGTTTGGTCTTATCAGTACACAAATCCCGCAAAGAGTAAAGACAAATTATTCCAGAATGTCATTGTGAGCAATCGTGTCATTAACGGCAGCGAAACAACTTCTAATTTGGAAAAATATATTAACGTAAATCAATTTCTTATCCAAAAATACAATATAAATCCGCAAACAACTTTCGATAAAAAGAACAAGATGGTCATCTTTAAAGTTCCGGAGACTGAGCCGTTCCCCCAACCTGCACAAGATAATCATCAATCAGCGGAAACAGATCTTGGCTATTCGGCGGAGGTGTAAGGAACTCCTTGATAAGATTCGAGAAATTGGCATCTCTTGTCCACACGGATAAGGGTGTGATATTTTCGCCTCATCATGAAGTCATTGAAGAATTTGACAAGTGGAATTATACTGCCGCAATACTCAAAAATCTTAATCCTGCGGACAAGTTTGATTCCACTGCAAATACTCCATCACACTTCAGACTGGGGGGACAACAACATCACAATACATTTAACCGATATGACCGGAACCGAACCGACAAAAAAACTGCCAGTATCCGCATACGAAATAGATGAGACCACCAACATCA
>WRII01000098.1 GCA_009782825.1 Peptococcaceae bacterium | reverse complement strand
TCATCCCGGATTTCATCTACAAGTGGCAACGGTTGGATCTGACACTACTACAAGAATTCCTCAGCGGTGGACGTTGTGAATTGGTGAAAAAGAATTTCTCCCTGCGAACCCTTTGGCGGTGGAGCAGTCGCGTACTTTATTAGATATATCCATTTTATTCCATTGTCGGCCCTTGCACTTTTAAAATATGCACCCTGTAATACGTGACAGGTTGTCAAAACCAACAACATATGATAGACTGGTACAAGTTCCATAACAGACTCTGTATATGGGGGTATAGCTCAGCTGGGAGAGCGCCAGAATCGCACTCTGGAGGCCAGCGGTTCGATTCCGCTTACCTCCACCAAATGGAACGAAGCCAAATCCGACCATCCCTCTCATGATGAGGGTTGTTCGGATTTGTTATGTGATTAGTCGCTTATAGACGCGAAGCGTCAATAAAAAACAAGAAAATCCACATTCTGAATACTGAATACTGAATACTGGATACTTGCGGGCAACGCCCGCGTTAGATTAACTGTCGAGAATGATAAACTCATTGAGGTCGCGCCGTATCATGGCATTTTCCCCATAGACATCCACCAAACCGGCGCGTAAAATCATCTGCAACTTATTCTCTGCCGCATATTTCTCCGCCAATTCCTCGCGATAGGGAGATTCGCCAAGGGCAGCGCTCATCGGTTGAATGGCAATACCATGGCGCACGGCATCCAACCAAAAGGTTTGCAAATGCATACCTGCTTCCAACCAGCCTTTTTTACCGTCTTGTCCTGTAATGAGGAAGAATCCCGCACAACCGTCGAGCTGCGTTTTTGCCATATCAATTCCTTGCTTAGCCCAGGTATCCCCTTGGGAAGACTCTCTATTCGTGGTGAGATAGTACAGGGTTTTCATTGGGCCCCTTAACCCCAGCTGTTCGGCGGGCAACCCATCCTTTTTCGCTTTCACTTCTTTGTCAGAAAAACGCAGCCAAAGTGAAAGCTCATGGCGAGCCTCTTGGTCATTGGCTTGCTGGGTGAAAGCGGCCAGCGTAGTCTGAGATATGAATTTTCCGTCGTCACTTTCGGCGGGCATGTAGCGCAAATAGTCGGCATGGTTTTGGAGCAGAGTGTTCAGGATATCTTCTGGTAGAGGCGTTTTTTGAAAGGCTGATTTGTTCGTATGACGCCGCACGAAAACCTCTACCGCGCTAACATCCGTTACGGGATAAGGGGGGCTGTCATATCCGACTCTCGCGCATATAAGTTCATTTTCGCGATCGTCCAGGGTAAGGGTTGTGGTGTATCCGTATATTTCAAACGCTTCCAATAGGTTTGTCACAAACGCGCCAATGGATATCAACGCTTCCCGTCTTTCGGAATCTATCACCGTAAGAATTCGTTCTTCGTCAACAGAGATTTTGAGTTCATGTCGATCCGGCGACACAGCGACAAACCAATTCTGCGTGTTATGGCTGCTGGGCGCCAAAGAGGCATAAGTCAAGATTTCCTTAATATCCTCGTCTAAAACAAAGTCCAAGTCCTGATTGATTTTCATCTTAACAGGTTGTCCGTACAAGAACAGCGCAGCTATTCCTCCCAAGATAACAGCCAAGACGAGTGAGATGACAAGTATGACAACACGTTTGCTTCCCATATGCTTCGACCCTCCCACCAATAATCTTGTTTACGGAATATGCTGACGCAATAATTCCGCCACGGCTTTATAACCTTGGGCGTTCAGATGCAGTCCTTCAATGGTATATTCCTCACGCAGATTGCCAAGATCATCTACCAGATGTGAGAATAGATCGAGGTAGATGACTTGCTCAGTTTCACAAACAGAGGCCAGCAGGCTATTGATTTCAACAATGCGCTTATTGCTTAACTTGCCGATCTCTAAGGGATTGCTTTTCGGGCTATCCCGGTTCACAGGATATAAGGATTGAACATAAATGATGGTTTCAGGGGCGTTGGTTTTGATGGTGCTTATGATGTCTTGAATGTTTTGCGCAATGGTTTCATGACTATCCTTGGTCTTGTTGACATCATTTGCCCCAATCAAGAGAAACACTTTGGAGGGGTTGACATTGAAAACGCTTTCGTCGAGACGGTTTATAACGCCATAAGTGGTGTCCCCATATATTCCCCGATTATAAGTTGTCACGTCCCGGAAGAATTCATCAATAGCAAAAAACTCTGTAAGCGAATCCCCAAGGAAAACAATCCCGCCATCCAAGACAAGGGTAGCGGTTTCCTGCCACATCCCCACACGCCTCTCATAGTTGTCCTTGATATACTGATTGACGTAGAGGCGAATGCTAACATAAGATGTGCCGCCTATAGCCGCCGCCAAAATAAAAAAAGCCGCTGCTATGATCAGGATCTCTTTCACTTTCCCTTTCTCTTTCACTTTCACTTTCACCTTCATCAGCTCTTCCCCCCCGGTAGAATGGACCGCAAACATAATTGCCTGAATGACGGCACCCCATCCTTGAATCTGCCAATTCCATAGATGATGAAGGCTAAGACCGGAGGCACCCAGGCGGGTACATATCTGAAACAAACGAGAAGATAATGAAACCATGTTGAGGCCCGCGGATTTTCCATTTCGAAATCGCCGCTTATAGCCAGATAAATATCAAGTCCCGGGGTTGGAAAGATATCCTCAGCATGGGGATTAGCAAGAAGTTCGGCAGAGGCCTCCTCCGGATTCTTATTCTTTTTAAGAAGCAGTTCATACAAAATATCAATAATGACAATCACAAAAAAACTGGATTGTATGTGTATTGTGAGTAAAGGAAGCAACAGGATCCCCACAGGGGTTTCTGTTGTGTTGCGGGCACCGACGCTTTCACCCGAAACCAGCCGTGAAGCAAATTCCAGGTAGAAGCACAACGGCAGACGATGATCATTCTTAAGATAAGCAAACACATCATAAGGAAAACAGTCCATTTTGGGATCGATGACAGGATATCCTACAGAATGAAGTGCCATAATGAAGTGAATCCTTTCCGTCCGGTGTGATCAATCAACCCCGGCTATAAATCAGTGTATGCTTCAGGCAAGCAAGAGGATTCAGACATGCAAAATCATCCGCGCTACCGAAAAATAGACTATCAGCGACGTCCCGTCAATAATCGTCGATATCAGAGGCGCCGCCAGGATAGCGGGGTCGATTCTCATCTTTTTGGCTACGATAGGCAGAATACATCCGGCGCTTTTGGCGAGGATAATCGTGCAGAACAGGCTGAGTGTCACAGTCAGAGACATCATCGCGTCTTTGCCGTTCATGAGATAGATGCGGACGAAATTCACCAAACCCAGAGCAAGCCCGCAGATCGCACCGACCCTCACCTCCCGCCAAATGACCCTGAGAATATCTTTGATCTGGATCTCTCCCAAAGCCATACCACGGATAATCAGCGTAGATGACTGGGACCCCGCGTTGCCGCCGGTACCCATAAGCATCGGAATGAAAGCGATAAGGGCGGGCAGGACAGCGATAGAATCTTCGAAGTGTGAAATAATGCTTCCGGTAAACGTCGCGGAAAGCATCAGCACCATAAGCCAGACAATGCGGTTGCTGGCCAACTTGAAGATTTTGGTCTTTAAATAAGGCTCATATGAGGGATTCAGGGCGGCCATTCTTTCAAAGTCCTCTGTGTTCTCTTCCTCAATGACCTTGACGACGTCGTCCACGGTAACAATACCGACCAGGCGTTGTTCTTTATCAACCACAGGCAGAGAAAGCAAGCTATATTTTTTGAACAAATCAGCTATCAATTCCTGATCATCGGTGGTATGTGCCAGAATCAGATTGGCATCCATAATGTCGCCGATACGATCCTGAGGTTTGGCCAACAACAAAGTTTTGGCTGATATGACACCAATCAGCAGTCTGTCGCGTCGGATGACAAAACAGGTATATATGGTTTCCTTATTGATGCCGGTGGCCCTAATGGTATCAAAAGCCTCTCGAACGGAAGCATCCTCCCTTAAAGCTATGTACTCCGTCGTCATAATACTGCCGGCCGAATCCTCAGGGTATTGGAGCAACTGGTTAATCAGCTTTCTTTTGTCGTCATAGATGTTTTTCAGGACGCGCTCAACCACATTCGCCGGCATTTCCTCAATAAAATCCACGGCGTCGTCCACATACAACGCATTAATAATTTTGCCGATCTCATTATCTGTCAGAGCCTCAACGATAATTTGTTGCTTCTCGGGCACAATGTACGAAAAAACATCGGCAGCCATACTCTTAGGCAGCAACCGGAATATCTGTATGGTTTTCTCTTTGTCCAGTTCCTCAAAAATCTCGGCTATATCCACAGTATTCATCTTCGCAAGGATATCATGGAGTTTGACCAAGTTAATGGGAGTTTCATTCATCAGTGCCAGAACGGTTTCATTCATGGAATCACCTGTTTCAGTATTTTCTGTAAGAAAACCGCGCAGAATTGGTAACCTGATCTATTATATGGAAATCCATATCAAAGGAAATAACCAACACCCCATAAAACCCTCATCACTGACTATTGTACCAGTTTCGTGCCAATTCAACAGGAAAATACATGTGTCCGCAAGAAAGTATACCACATTGCAGGTGACTCTCGCAAGAAACCCGCAATGCAGCAATCCACGCCAATGCACGCCGCTATTCTCTTCTTTTGAATTCAGCACCTTCATACACACGAACAGGGTTTCCGCGCTCCAGGCGGGTGTGTTCCAGTCGGCGCAGCCGGGCAGCATCGGCTTCGCTCTGATGGTTCATGTCTGCGATGAGGGTACACAGGCGGTTCAGTGCCAGTTTTTTGTTCAAATGCTGGCTGCGGGCTTCGGTGGATTCGACGCTCAATCCCAAAGGAACATAAACGGCCCGTACACCGGTTTCTACCTTATTAACATGCTGGCCGCCTTTGCCGGAAGAACGAAAAGTCTCAAAGCGCACAAGGCTGTCGTGAAACTCTTCGCGCACGCCCTTATTCACGATACTTACATCAACATACCAATTTTTGCGTTTGTGATGAGGGCGGAAAGGGCTGGGGCAGACCCACTGGATGGAGCCTTCCAGGCAAGAAACATCTTCGTCGCTTGCCAGGAGAACGCTTTTGAAACAACCCGGACGAACACCGGCGACAGTCTTGTGCACCATCATCTTCGGATATTCCAGCCGGAGAGCATGAGCCAATTGGGCGACGGCAAGTTCGCATTCCGCCGGTCCCTGACCGGAACTTAATTGCAATAACATACTTCCTCCAATTATTAACTTACTTCTCTTCTCAAACTGTCCTTTGTTCATTGTCTCTCACCCTTTATAAGTGATAAGCGGTTTCAGGGAAGCCACAAGGGTGATCAAGCCGTGTTCCAGAAGGGCGGCCACAATATGCTCGATATTCTTATAAGCTTCCGGTGCTTCTTGGAACAGCAGATCGGTATCAT
>WRII01000097.1 GCA_009782825.1 Peptococcaceae bacterium | reverse complement strand
GCTGTACAAGCTGTTTTCCTCCTCGCTGGAAATTCTCGACGAGATGAGGCCAATCCGAATGATCGAGCATACGAACAGGGCCAAGACGATTACTCCGTTCGTGGGTGCGCAAATTGATATCTGTGAAGCGTTCGGCTTTGAGATACCTGAAGGATGCGCACCAGCATACACATCACGGCACAAACCTGCACGTAAGAGAGGCCGCCCGCCAAAGAAAACGGTCGAGCTGGATTCTTAGTAGAAAAAAAGGAAAACTCAGAAAGGTTAACCTTATTCCTCGCCAGCCCCTTAGTTATGGTTACGGCGTTACACTTTCCCAATCAGTTTGAAAAATCCCCGCACATTTTTGAGCAACAGATGGAGAGGGGATGGCTAAGGCGCCTTCGTGATTGATGACAAAGGTGCTATATATCCACGCTGAACTTGTATATACCAGGAACTGGGAATCGAAAACAGCAAAATTACGATTCAGTATTTTATCTTGAGCCTTAAAAAAACGGAACTCAATACCGGCATCGGCAAAAATCGCAAGGGTTTGGGGCGTGGCTTCTTGGCAGGAAGGATCAAGAAGGAGGCGAACCTGGCACCCTCGCTGTTGGGCGGCAACCAGAGCGGTGATGATGTCATTGTCACCGCTAAGCTGCTGAGTTTCGATCTGGATTGAGTCCTGTGCGGTTTCGATATGGGTGAGGATGAGGTTCTTGATGCCCGCAGTTGACGTCAGGGTGATTTTATCGGGGGGAAGGGTACTTTGATCCAGTGGGGTTTTGATATCCAGATCTAATGTTGTCGTGTATTTCCAGTCCCGTGCAAAGAGATCTACGGCTTTCTGGGCGGTGTCTCCAGAGGACATGAAAGCAAGAGAGGAGAATTTGGCGTGATCCTCTGTCCATGGAGCGCTGACAAACAGGACGGTTGTATTGTCGCTGATCAGGAATTTTTGACGATGAAACTGGCCTTTTTCTGTGGGATAGTACTGTACGGAAATATTGTTGCTTTTAAGCTGGCTGACTGTGTTTTGGTTTTCGCGCTGCCATTGATCCAGCAAGATTCTGACTTCGAGGCCGGTTTTGGCTTTGGCAATGATTTCGCTGAGAATTAGGGGATCATTCAGGGTCATTTGCTCAATATATAGAGAGTGCTCGGCGCTGCGAATCAGCTGAAGGGCTTGTTCATGAACGGCGCCGTCAACGAGGACGGCGTCTGCCCCAAGGGGAGAGAGGGCAGTTTCCTGAGTAAAAACGGGTTTTGCGCAGCCGGTGGTACAGGCAGCAGAGAGAAGAATGCCGCTGATGGCGAGGATCCAAAATATACGGTTGAGGTGCTGAGTGAAGGGGATTGCTGTTGCTTTCATAAAAGCTCCTATGTTGTCGTTTCCGGAGGCAGAGACTGTAACTAAATAACAATGCCCAACTCATTTAGTTACAAATCCTTAGCGCAGAGGCGCGCCGGACGTGTTATTGGTAACAATTTCCTGAAAGAACCATATTATAATAATGTAACTTGTGAGGTAATATATCTTCTATGATTTTCGAATAACATGCTTCGGATATGGATAAGCCACATCAACAAATCTAGGAGGAGAAGAGTATGTTTTTTGGTCTGATTCCCTTTGGATTAGGACTGGGTCTGGGTTACGGAGTGGGTGTTCATCAAAGACCTTATCCTTATTATCCTTACTATGGCCGCGGTTATGGCCGGTTTTATTATTAATGAAGAGGGATGCCTGCTGTTTACGATATTCCTATATTATGGAAGCCGAATCCGGCTTCTCTTTTTATGAGTTTATTTATTGAGTCCAGGCCCGCTGTTTCTCATACTTGATCCGCGTATTTTTATCGAGATATTTTTTGCGCAGGCGGATAGAGAGCGGGGTAATTTCTACATATTCATCATCGGCAATGTATTCGAGAGCCTCCTCCAAGGTCAACATCCGCGGCATTTCAAGACGCAGGGCATCATCCGCGCCGCTGGCGCGCATATTTGTCAACTGTTTTTTGCGAGTGATGTTGACATCCAGATCCTGCTCCCGTGAATTCTGGCCCACGATCATGCCCTCATAGACTTTTGTGCCCGGTTCCAGAAAAAGTATGCCGCGTTCCTGAATTTGATACATGGCGTATGTGGTGGCTGTTCCGATATCGGAGGCTACGAGAGAGCCGTGATTACGCTGATGCATCATTCCCTTAAAGGAACGATAGGAATGGAAAACATGAGACATAATGCCTTCGCCGCGGGTCTCGGTTAAGAACTCACCGCGAAATCCGATGAGCCCCCGGGCGGGAACCAGAAACTCCAACCGTGCGACGCCACCCACCAGTGTTGCCATATTCATGAGATCAGCCTTGCGAGGCCCCAACAATTCGATGACGGCTCCCACAGAAGTGTCGGGAACATCGCAGGTCAGCATTTCGAAGGGTTCGCATGTGACGCCGTCTACTTCTTTCAGAATGACCTCGGGCTTGGATACCTGAAGTTCAAATCCTTCCCGCCGCATATTCTCAATGAGGATGGAGAGGTGCAGTTCCCCGCGGCCCGAGACCTGGAAGGCATCTGTGGCGCCGCTTTCTTCAACGCGCAGGCTGACATTGGTTTCTAGTTCTTTGAATAAGCGATCCCGAAGTTTGCGCGAGGTTACATGAGCTCCCTCGGTTCCGGCATAGGGGCTGTTGTTGACCATAAAAGTCATAGTCAGGGTGGCCTCATCAACGTCTATGGTGGGGAGAGCTTCTGGCTGCAGGGGCGCGGCAATGGTTTCGCCGATATTGATATTGGGGATTCCGCTGATGGCGATGATTTCTCCAGCTGAAGCCTCTGGCACTTCAAGGCGCTCCAGGCCGTTAAATACGTAGAGCTTGGAGACCTTCATCTGTTCCACACTGTCATCACGTTTGATCACGGCAACTTGACTGTTAGCACAGATCTGACCGCGCACCACACGTCCCAACGCGATGCGTCCCACATAATCATCATAATCTAAACTCGTTACAAGAATTTGCAGCGGACTCACAGTATCCGTTGGGGGAGGGGGGATGACCTGCAAAATTGTCTCGAAAAGGGGGGCGAGGGTGGGGTGCAGCGTGTTGGGTTCGTGCCCGGCAACACCTTGTCGTGCCGACGTGAAGATCACAGAGAAGTCCAGCTGTTCTTCGCTGGCCTCCAATTGTAAAAATAATTCAAAGATCTCGTCAACGACTTCCAGGGGGCGGGCATCACTGCGGTCAATTTTATTGACGACGACGAGGGGTTTTAGATTTAAAGCCAAGGCTTTGCGCAGCACAAAACGTGTTTGAGGCATGGGACCTTCAAAGGCATCCACAACGAGCAAAACCCCATCGACCATTTTCAGGACTCGTTCAACCTCGCCGCCAAAGTCCGCGTGTCCGGGGGTATCAACAATGTTGATTTTGACATCTTTATATTCAATGGCCGTATTTTTGGCCAAAATCGTGATGCCTCGCTCCCGTTCCAAATCATTGGAATCCATAACGCGTTCTTGTACGGATTCATTGGCTCGGAAGATACCACTTTGATGCAGCATAGCATCGACAAGGCTGGTTTTGCCATGATCCACATGGGCAATAATGGCAATGTTGCGCAAAAACTTTGTTTGCATAAAAATCTCGCTTTCATTATTACTAAAGATACAACAATAAATAATAAATAAAAAATAAACAGAAATGAGTTACTGACAATATATTAAAAACAAATTTGGTTAAATTGATGGAATGAAGATTAAACAAATACTAGATAACCAAAATAGGATAATAAAAGTATAATTAACCGAATAAAAGCCCCTTATATTATGCATAATATGCATAATCCATACAGAAAGCAAAAAGAGACATAAGAAAACCTGATGAAGAGAACTTACATAAAGCTGCGGGAGCCCTGAAAGAGAAAATGGGAAACGCGACATAATTCAGATAGCGAGGGCGGAAAGGCCGAGGGCCAGAGTGAAGACCAGGCTATATTATAGCACATCTATAGGACTTACGTCCAGAAAATAAGCCAACAAGAGAATAGTAAGGTTCTATAATATATATTATGTAAAGCTGAGATAAGAGTTATCTGATAATTAATATCTTGGGGGTTTTGGACGCGGCAGATTGACCTGATGTGGCTGTGGGAGTTGTTTTGGGGGCTATTGTGTCTGGTTCGCGTACAATTCGCCTATCCTATCCTATAATCGGCATTAGCTGCTGTATCTAAATTGGCATATTGCCGAAGTTACAAAGAAGACACGAGATATTGCGAGATATTGTCTCGTGTCTGGGCTTTGATGTGATAATGATATATTATTATCTTTCCCTTTTAATATTAATTAATATTGTTCGTGTCCTGCGGAATTTTCGCCGCCGACCATGCGCCCTACAGGAAAATCTGCCATATCCGCTATTATCAACATTGATCGAATTCTATCCGATACGTTTTTGGCTCAGACTTTCCTGCTAACTCAAACCCATCAGTCCTCTTAATATCGTTAATAAAACTTTCCAAATTATCAAAATCAATGCTCCAAGAATCATAGCTATCTATTCCCTCGAATTGATCCGTGTCATATATCAATGTAAAACACAGTTGATATGGTTCTTCCTCTGTAAGCGTAATGAATTGACGTGTGATATCAAAGCTAAAGTATTTTCCATGTTCGCCATCTTGATATATCCCGTATTGATACAAAAGCATATCGCCATCATCTTCCGGATCTGCTATGTTTTTGACTTTTAATTCTTGAAAAAGCCTTGCAGACAATTCAACAAGCAATAAAGCTGTTAACTCGCTATTTTTAAGCGACTCATTAACTCTTTTTCGATACTCATTCTCGATTTCCGTTAATGTATACATACATTATCCCCCCTCTGCTCTACACAACAACATCAAAGATATGTTTACCGTTAAAATCTACCCATTCCGCAAACGGCTTCTTGCTGCTACCCTTTCGGAAATCGAATGTGAGCAGATAACCTGTATTGGCGTTCTTGCTTTCCATATAACCCAACAGCTGTTTATAGGCTTCTTGCTTGTAGTGTTCACCATGCCAAAGTTTAAGTTCAATAATGAACTGTTCCTTCCCGAAGTCCACAACTATGTCCATACGCCGCAAGTCAGTAAAGCAGCTCTCTATATGGTAAAACCCCTGTCCATTAATCAGCGGCTTCAGGTACGATAAGAACAGAAGACGCCCATGCTTCTCCAAAAATTTGGTGTCGTGTTTGTTGAACAGTTCCGCATAGTGTTCCGCAAACCGGCGCAGACACAGTTCCATATTGAATTTGCCGTCCTGAACAACATCATACTGTAAAGTGGCCACCTTTGTCAAGACAATTTTTTAGGGTTATAAAAGATAGTGGTCACTCCTTTCAATGTGGTGTCATGGTAATGTGGAAATCCAGAGCCGGCTTGTTGGCGGCTTGCAAGCCCAAAGGTACATGAACATAGTTTAGTTCTAAATGGGGAGATTGTTATCAACAACAAGGTCATCCCGCCGTCGTCGCTGTCCTGTGGGTATGTGGGTAACATTGCACGGT
>WRII01000096.1 GCA_009782825.1 Peptococcaceae bacterium | reverse complement strand
TCAGGGGGCTGTGAAATCGTCAAGGAAAAATACTCAAAAGCTAGATTTATCAAGATGTTTTGCGGTTGCGCTCAACTCCATGTGAGTATGTGGTTAGAAAAAAGGACGGGAACTAGAGATAAAATAGAAACTTCCGGAGGGCCTCTAAGCCTGCCGGAAGTTTTTGGCGAGTATAAGGTATAATGATTCGTTAAAGCTGTGATGTCAGCTGGGTTTTTAGAAGATTACGCCCAAAGCGATGAGGATGAGAACAGCGATAGCGATGATGCCGCCGCCGAATCCAAAACCGCTGCGACCATAACCATAAGGAACTGCAAAGCCTGTTGCGCACATAGTTATTTCCACTCCTTCAGTTTGTTGGATTTGTTAAGCTCCTTGTGTTGTGAGGGTCTAGTAAAGAACGCTCATGGCGATGAGGAGCAACACGATAACGACAACGATAGCTACGCCACATGGATTCGGGCAACATTCTGTTACAGCAGCTAATGACATTTTTACATCTCCTCCAATGGAAGTATTTGTTTTACAATGTAATATATGTAAATAGAAATAAATGGAAATTTGTCCGAGGAAATTTTTTGGGTCATTGGGGTCACCGGGTCACCGGATAGAGAATTGACATCCGCAATAGTTCTGACGATAAAATCCTTCTTCCCGCGATATGACAAGACTTTGACGAAACCCGTCTTTTTTCTTGAAGTCGATGTCAAGGAATTTAATATCATGTTCCGCCGCCGCTTCATGGCCTAGGCTGAGAAGGAGGGAGCTGTTCTTGTGAGGACTCAGGGTGAGAGTGGTCGTAAAGGCGCGGAAAGGGCGTGGTTGAGTATGTTCATGTTCAGTGTGGACTTCAGTGTGAACTTCAGTATGGACTTCAGTGTGGACAGGGCGCACTTCGGTGCGGCAAGGAGGTATTTCATTGTAAAAAGGGTGTTTCTCAGTGCTGAGGGTGTGTGCTTGGGCCCAGGCGGCAGTGCGCTTCAGACGGAAGCGGAAACATTCGGTACAACGCCGGCCTTTTTCGGGCTCGTTTTCCAAGCCTTTGACAGCGGACAGCCAGAGGTCGGGCGCATACTCGTCTTCAATAAAGGGGACACCGAGGCGGATGCAGTAGGCGGCCAGCTCGTCCCGGCGCCGGGTGTATTCCTCGGCGGGATAAATGTTGGAATTGCTGAAAAAGACCATCACATCCCCTATAGGATGTAGACGGGGAATAGCTGGGCCGCTGCAAGGGGCGCAGCAGGCGTGGAGTAAAATAACAGACATTTTTATACCTGTTGCTCCAGCTTATGACGGATTCGCTGATCCATAAGTAACTTACAGAAGCGAAGCGTCAACAAAAAACAAGAAAATCCAATACTGACCACTAACCACTGACCACTTGCGGGCGCAGCCCGCGTTAGCATTTTATATCTCCACTTAAGGAACCGGAAAGAGTATACACCAGAGCCGTCCGCGGCGCCAGCTGCAACGCAAGCTTCTGGGTGCTCGGATCATAGTTAAAACAGCTGCGCGGACCAAATCCACCGAAGTTGGCGTGATCCGTATCCATACAGAGTATGGGACACAACTTAGGGGTATCGCCGGCTTTTTCGTGAGTCTGATGTTCAAATTCCCAGGTTCTCTCCGGATGAAAGTTAAAGGCGAAGAAATAGCTCCCCTTCTGGAAGTGTACAGTCTTATCATCCTGGTGGATGCTCAACAACTGGGGCGGATGGACGAGGCCCATAAGATGCGTGCCTTGGTTCCGCTGCAGGTCAAGCATAGCCCGGTCAAAAGCGAGAAGATACTTGTATTTAAGATCAGGATTGTCGGCGAGACTCCACTGGCGGCGGGCGTAATGAAAGCTGTTGTTGTTGCCGGCTCTGGGAAAGTCAATCCATTCCGGGTGGCCAAATTCATTGCCCATAAAATTCATATAGCCTTCGCCGGCCAAGGCGAAAGTAATCAAACGAATTAATTTGTGCAGCGCAAGGGCTCTATCGATAATATGACTGGGTGTGTGCAGGCTCATATGGGTATACATTTCCGCGTCGGCCAGCCAGAATATGATGGTTTTGTCCCCTACCAGGGCCTGATCGTGGGATTCGCTGTACCCCATATTTTTTTCATAGGGGCGGCGTGTGGTCAGCTCATGCCAGAGTTTGCCCATTTCCCAGTGTTCATCGGAGGTGGTTTTGAGGGTACCGATCCAAAAGTCAGGGATTCCCATAGAGAGGCGGTAATCGAAGCCGATGCCTCCGTCTTCAATGGGGATACACATGCCCGGCATGCCGCTCATATCCTCAGCGATGGTGATGGCATGGGGGTTGAGCTCATGGACGAGTGTGTTGGCTAACTGAAGGTATGCCACCGCATCCAGATCCGTATCCATACTGAAGTATTTGTCATAAGAGTCGAAAGCCACGCCAAGGCCGTTATGTTTATAGAGCATGGAGGTTACGCCGTCAAAACGGAATCCGTCAAAATGGTACTCTTCCATCCAAAACTTGAGATTTGACAGCAGAAAATGCAGAACCTCGGGTTTGCCGTAATCAAAGAGTTTAGTGTCCCAAGCGCTGTGAGTCCCCCGACCTCCCGCGTGAAAGAACTGGTACTCGGTGCCGTCGAAAGCCCCGATACCGTCTTCAGTATTTTTCGCTGCGTGAGAATGAACCACATCCAGCAAAACGGTAATCTCCATAGCATGGGCCGCGTCAACAAGGGCTTTCAGATCTTCCGGGGTTCCGAAACGCGAAGAGGCCGCGAAAAAGTTCGACACCTGATAGCCAAAAGAAGCATAGTAGGGATGTTCCATAATGGCCATCAGCTGGATTGTGTTGTATCCCATGGAACGCACGCGAGGCAGGACAGTGTCTATGAATTCGCGGTAGGTATGAACCTTATAGTCTTCGCCGGCCATGCCAATATGGCATTCATAGACCAGAAGGGGAGAGGGGGGAATGAAGTGTTGATCTGTCCATGTGAAGTCTTGGCGCCATATTTGCCCGCAGAAAATGCCGGTGTCAGGATCTTGTACCGCGCGTTTGCAGTAGAGAGGAACGCGTTCGAAAGTTTGGCCATGGGCTGTGATTTGTATTTTTACATGAGAGCCGTGGGGGAGTTTTTCTCCGGGCACAAAAACCTCCCAGTTGCCATGATCCAGCTGGGTCATGGGATGGGAAGCCGCGTTCCATTCGTTAAAATCCCCTTTGAGGACAGCCGACTCGGCGTGAGGCGCCCATTCCCGGTAATACCATCCTTCTGGGGTTTCATGAAAGCCGAAAAAGTGATGACCGTTGGCGAAGTCCACTAAGCGGGCCTCTGACAGGTCTTGATCAGAGGGTTGGTGGTGGGCGGCTGACCGTTTATAGTTTGCGAATGACAGCTGCCAAGGGTCTGATTCTAACAGATCCTCGGGTTCCTGAGGCGGGGCATGGCCCAGCAAGGCCGCCTGAGCTTGAGCATAATGGCGCATTCTGAGCTCAATATCGGCTCGGTAGGATCTGAGATAGGGATCCATGTTGAGGATTTTGTATTTGTTTTTGCTCATAAAGTACCTCTTGAGAAATTTCTAACTTTAATATTTGGCATCATATAAGTAATAGTATACCTAATTGTATCCATGGTCAACATTAAAATCATACGAATTCATGTTGATTCAGTGTGCTAATTCAGTGTGCTCTGATAATTGTCCTTATTAATATCGGGATGCAGACACATGTTCAAGGCGCCGGCGATAATCAACGAGCTTTTTTCAATGAGATCGTCAATTTCCTTTGGTGTTACCATCAGGGATTCCCGGAAGGGATGAAGGGCTTTGTCTACAATACCCATCAGGATTTCTTCGTTCTCAGGGCTGTATACCGATGATAATGTGGGTTCGGCTTCGAATTGGTTCAGGATTTCTTCCAGGGTCTGATGGGCAATGAGGGAGGCGTTGACAACAGTGGGAACACCAATAGCCACGACTTTGCAGCCCAGGTTTTTTTCATTGAGGGCTTGGCGCTTGTTACCAATACCGGCGCCGGGATTGATGCCCGTATCGGCAATTTGGATCGTTGTGCCGATATGTTCGAGAGATCCGGCTGCCAGCGCGTCGACGGCGATGAGGCAGTCGGGCTGAACGTGTTCGATCAGGCCTTTCAGAACCTCGGCCGTTTCGAGGCCGGTCAAGCCCAGTACACCTGGGGCAATGGCTGCTACGTTGCGCATTTTTCCTGTCAGTTCTTCAGGGATGTAATGAAAGAGATGGCGTGTCACGAGGGTTCTGTCAACAACTTTGGGACCCAGGGCGTCGGGGGTAGCGTGCCAGTTGCCCAGGCCTACCACAAGGAAAACCTTGTTTTTTTCGGGGTGCACAACGTCATGGAGCTTGTGGGCCAGGGCGGAGGTGGTTTCCTGATAGTCTCTGATCAGGTCGGCGTCGCGCAGTTCGGGGAGCTCGAAGGTGATATAGTTGCCCTTGGGGCGGCCCATGGCTTTTTCGCCGGCGGCATTTTTGATGGTTATGGAGGTAATGGTACCATCGGCAAATTCCTCTTGATCCATAATGACGCCTTCGACCTCGATATCGGCTTCACCTTGCAGCAGAGCGTGGGCTTCCACGGCTAAATCCAAATTGATATTGCGTTTTTGCAAAAAGGTCATTCGGTCCATATGGGAACCCTCGCTTTCTTATGTAGAGTCAACAAGTGACACCTGTCTTAGTATGACGAGAGTTGAGGGCTTTATGCATGAAGGTGGCTATCCTGATGATTTGGCAGGATCAATATCCATTTGGTTTTGGGGCAGCTTATTTATGTTTATTTATGCAAGGATAACAGAAAATTCTTTGGCAGAACCATGTAGTGTCCCCAAAAGCTTTGATAACAACAATCCGGTCCCTTTTTATCGTCACCAAGAAAAAAGCGGTCTCATGAAACGCTCTCAGGATACCTTTACAAAGCCATTTTCCCAAAAGTTTTGCCAAAAACCCCGAAAACGGCAAAACTTTTTCAATTAATCCAAACTCAGTTGCCGTTTTCCGCAAATCTATTGTCTTTGCCCCAAATCATAGACAAAGCCTCATGCTATTGGTTACAATAAGCGTAATAACGTTATTATGGTTACAATAAGCAGAAAGAAGACAGAACCATGATATGATGAATTAATATTAATAGGAAAAGGGAGGTCCGTGTTGATTATGGAAAGATTTTTACGTGTGGGACTGTTCTTATTCTTTTGTTTAATCGTGACCATTGGTGTTATCCCTGTCACTATTCTTTTTTGGGATAACCTGTCAGTGCTGGTTCCTATTATTATTGTTGTTGCTGTCCTTGGAGCAATGTTTATGTTTACCACGGAAAACCAGTCTCTCTTCTTTCGTTTAGGCAAGTCTAGCCTTCTTCTAGGATTGGGAGGGGGAGTGATAAGCCAAATCCTTATTGGGTTGGCTCCAATGACTGCTGCTGATGAACTTGGGATAATTAAGTATGTTGCGTATGGCTCAATGGTGTTGACTTTTACGCCAATTGTTCTCGTACTTGTGTATCCAACGCGGGCCCAGCCCACAACCCAAAAAGGCTGAGCGGAGATAGCCAAGTAGCCGCGGAATTAAGGTATAAAGCAAAAGGCTCAAGGTGTAGGTGAGTGTCTGAGTATCAACACGCTC
>WRII01000095.1 GCA_009782825.1 Peptococcaceae bacterium | reverse complement strand
CGTTAGAAATGGGAATTATTTACATCGATATCCTCTGCGGGGGTGACATTTTCAAGAGATAATTAGCACGGATAGGGGGTGACATTTTTAGAGGTTATTGACAGTTTTAGTGTCTGGAATGTGTCTGGAATGTGTCTGGAATGTTTTATTGTCCGGAAGTCCTTGATTCCTCTGAGTTTGTGTGATACTCTATCCATGCGTTAGTACCTTATGGACGCGAAGCGTCCATAAAAAACAAGAAAATCCCTGACCACTAACCACTGATCACTGATCACTGACCACTTGCGGGCGTAGCCCGCGCGAAAGAGGGCAGAAACAAAATGATTTTTTGGGTTTTGACATTATTTCCGGAAATGCTGGAGTGCCTGCGCTATAGTGTTGTGGGCAAGGCTTGGCAAGCGGGGATTATTGATATACGCACAATTGATTATCGCCGGTTTGCCACAAATAAACATAAATGCGTTGATGATTCGCCTTACGGCGGCGGCGGCGGCATGGTTCTAAAGGTTGACCCTATTGTGCGGGCTTTGCGTTCTTTGCCGGCTATGGACACAGCTGCGCCTGGGGAAGCCGGAGGACGGCGCGTGGTGCTTCTGAGTCCCCAGGGCAAGGTTTTTGGGCATGAGGACGGGAAGCGGTTGGCTGCCTATGATGAGGTGGTATTCGTCTGTGGGCGTTATGAGGGATTTGATGAACGTGTCCGCGCTTATGTGGATGAAGAAATCTCGTTGGGAGATTATATTGTTTCGGGAGGGGAACTGGCGGCTGCCATACTGATTGATGCTGCTGCCCGGCATGTTGACGGTGTGCTGGGTAACAGTGGCTCGGCGCTGACGGAATCTCATGCCTTAGGATGCCTTGAGTATCCTCAGTATACGAGGCCAGAGGTGTTTGAGGGGGTAGCCGTGCCGGAGATCCTTCTGTCAGGGCATCATGCCGGGATTGAACGATGGCGGCGGAAAGAGGCCTTGCGCAGAACGTTTTTGCGGCGGCCTGATCTGTTTGGCAGCTTGATTTTCACGGCCAGAGATTATGTTTTGTTGGAAGAATTGGCGCTGGAATATCCGGATCTGGCCCCACACATGCCGCCTCCTGCTGTCTCCTGAATCTCCTGAATCTCCTGAAGGGTGACGCCAAAGGATACGTGCGATGCAAACAGTCAAATTTTATTCATAATGCTTGTGAGAATCTCATGGGCTTCTTCGGCTTCGGACTGAGGCACCTGGATTTCGACCATTCCCTGGGGGGTCTCTTTTCTCGAAACAGCCCTCAATTGGACAAAGATCCCCTCCTGTTCCAGATGCTCCCCGTACTTCTCAGCAGTGGCGCGATTTGGAGCAATGTAGATGACTGTCCACATAACGGTATCCTCCTTGTGATTATCTTGATCCGGACTGAAAACCCCATTCATCCAGCTTCGCGAGGAAATTTTTGCAAAAGATGCTCTTCGACACGGGGGGGGACAAATTCCCCCACGTCCCCCTTTAAGCCGGCCACCAGCTTGATGGTCGTTGAACTAATAAAAGAAAACTTGCTTTGGGTCATGAGAAAAACCGTTTCAATGTCAGGGGCCATGTGTTTATTCATGAGCGCCAGCTGAAATTCGTATTCAAAATCGGCAAGGGCCCGCAAGCCGCGAAGGAGAGCGATAGCTTGATTCTGGCGGGCAAATTCGATGGTCAGCCCGGAGAATGTGTCAACTTTGACTTTGTTGAGCAAGGGATCCGCCTTGATCTCGTGCTGCCAGAGATCCACCCGTTCTTCTAATGTGAAAAGAGGGTTTTTGTTGGTATCCTCTGCGACAGCGACGATAATCGTATCAAATAAGGTTGTGGCACGCTGCAGGATGTCAAGGTGCCCATAGGTGACCGGGTCAAAGGTTCCTGGGTATATTGCTGTTTTCAATAGGAGTGCCTCCGTTAAACTTTATGTAATCCATTCTACACTATGTGGGCCAAGAATGAAATGGAGTTTTTCCGTCAGATAAGAAGTCGGGTTAATATTCAGATGGGGTTGAGCGCGGCACAGGGAACCGTCTGCGTGTTGGACATAAACAGGGTTGTTGCCGGGACGCTGGGACAATGTGTTTTCCAGCTGTTCTTGCAGCTGAGGGTTCAGAGTTGCCGAAAGACGGAGAAAGAGTTTAAGCTCAAGAGTTTTTTCTATGGCGCTGATGCCCACCCAGTTTTGCTTATTGGTAAACGGATATGCCGTATCAAGCCGGGCCTCTGGATCCGAACTCTCCGGACGGACACTATCTATTTTCTCCGCAAAAACTTTCCGCTCTTCATCATTGACCACATAACGGCCTTGTAAAATAATGATCTGTTCGTTAGCCAAAGGGGGCATCTCGGCAAAAACTTTGGGGAAAACCAGTACACTGATGCTGCCTGACAAATCCTCCAACTGGAAGCTGGCCATCATGTCGCCGCGCTTGGTCAGGGTACGGCGCAACCCTGTGACAAGACCGCCTAGAATGACTTTTTGATCCTCGTCGGAGTCAAGCAGATCTCCGACGAGAATACTGATTTTGTTTTTTAGATAGGGTTCGATCTGATCCAGGGGATGATAGGTCAGATAGAGGCCAAGATATTCCCGTTCCATTTTCAGGATCTCATCTTGGGGAAACTCTGGGACTTTGGGCAGAATCGGTTCCTCCTGTGTCCACGCGTGATCCGGCAGGTCAAAAAGGGAGAGCTGGCCGGACAGCTTGTCCCGCTGACGGCTTTGGGCCTGGGTCATGTACACATCGAGAACGTCCAGGGCTTGGGCGCGGGAGGCTAGGGATTGACAGGCCCCGGATTTGATCAGGCTTTCCAGCAGGCGTTTGTTGATGGAATGCGCGTCCAAGCGGGAGACAAAGTCAAAAAAGGAACGAAAGGGCCCGTTTTCTGTGCGTTCGCGGACAATGCCTTCCACCACTTGAACCCCGACGTTTTTGATGGCGCTCAAGCCGAAGCGGATGGCTTTTTCTTCTCCTTTCTCTTCGAGACTAAAGTCGGTCTGGCTATATTGCACATCAGGAGGTAAGATCCGGATGCCTCTGTCCCGAGCGTCACGGATATAGAAGGAGACTTTATCCATCACGCCGATGACGGAGCTGATGAGGGCCGATGTGAATTCCAGCGGATAGGTGGCCTTGAGATAGGCTGTCTGATAGGAAATCATGGCGTAGGCGGTGGCATGGCCTTTGTTAAAGCCATATTCGGCAAAACGGGCCATCAACTCAAATATGTCTACGGCCTTCGCCTCTGGAATGCCGAGTCGGACAGCTCCTTCAACAACATAATGGCCTTGGTCATCTTGGAGACCGTATATGAAATTCTGGCGTTCTTGGGCCATGATGGCCCGGTCTTTTTTACCCATGGCCCGGCGCAGCAAATCCGCACGGCCTAAAGAGTATCCGCCCAGATTTTGGGCAATCTGCATGACCTGTTCTTGGTATACAATAATACCATAGGTGGACTTCAGGATGGGTTCCAGGCGCGGGTGCAGATAGGAGATATTCCCTCCCTTTTTGCGTCGGATAAATTCGGGAATTTGCTCCATAGGCCCGGGACGATACAGGGCTACCACAGCGATAATATCTTCAAAACAGGAGGGTTTCAGATCTCTAAGGACAGCGCGCATGCCGGAGCTCTCCAGCTGGAATACGCCCAGGGTATCTGCTTTAGATAGCATGGTATAGGTGGGTTTGTCGTCCAGGGGCAGGGACTGAGAGTCGATGACGCCAATCTTTTCAACGCATTTGGCAATAATTGTAAGGTTGCGCAGGCCGAGAAAGTCCATCTTAAGCAGGCCTATCTCTTCGACGCCTTTCATGGAGAATTGTGTCATAACCGCGCCTTCCGGGGTCTTTTGCAAGGGCAAATACTTGGTGAGTTCTTCCCGGGCGATGACGACTCCGGCGGCATGAGTGGAGGCGTGGCGGGGCATCCCCTCAACTTTAAGCGAGAGGTCATAGAGTTGGCGTACCTGGTCATCTTCTTCAAGCATGCGGCTTAAATCAGGGGAAACTTGGCGCGCGCGGTCCAGGGTCATGCCGAGCTCAAAAGGAACCGCTTTGGCCACTTTGTCCACGTGACTCAAGGGAATATCAAGCACGCGCCCCACATCCCGAATGGCGGCTTTCGCGCCCATGGTTCCGAAGGTGATGATCTGGCAGACTTTATCCGCTCCGTATTTTTCAGTTACATATTGGATCACACGCTCGCGCCCTTCCGGGTCAAAGTCGATATCAATATCGGGCATGCTGATGCGTTCAGGGTTAAGAAATCGTTCAAACAGCAGATCGTGACCCAGAGGCTCGACAGAGGTGATGCCCAGAAGATACGCCACCATACTCGCCGCCGCCGAGCCTCTCCCTGGCCCCACAGCAATTCCTTGCCGCCGGGCGTATTGGCAAAAATCGGCCACCACCAGAAAATATCCGGCAAACCCGGTTTCGGAAATCACCCTGAGTTCGTAGTCCAAGCGGGCTTTTTCCTCTTCTGTCTGATCCGGGTAATAGGCGGCGAAGGTCTGATGGCACAGCTTGCGCAGGTATTCTTCTTTTGAGGATCCGTCGGATATCGCAAAATCAGGAAGAAAATGCTGGCCGAAAGCAAAGGTGACGTCGCATCTCTCAGCGATGCGTTGTGTGTTCGCCAAAAGATCCGGACGCTCTCCAAAAAGCGCCTTCATCTCTTCGGGAGATTTCAGGTAGAACTCTTCTCCCTGGAAACCCATGCGGCTGGTGTCTTTTAATGTTTTGCCGGTCTGAATGCACATCAGAATGTCCTGGGTTAGGGAGTCTTCACGCTGAATGTAATGGACGTCATTCGTGGCAACCGCAGGAATATCCATTTTCTCCGATAAGATAAGAAGTTCCTTGTTGACGCGCCGCTGTTCATCAAGACCATGATCCTGCAGCTCCAAGAAATAATTGTCCGGACCAAAGATATCCCGGCACTTCCCGGCTACAGCCTCAGCTTTGCCTCTATTGCCGCTCAGCAGGAGGGTGGGCACTTCGCCGGCCAGGCAGGCGCTGAGGGCGATAAGCCCCTTGTTATGGGCGCTCAGGAGATCATAGTCGGCGCGGGGTTTGTAGTAGAACCCGTCTATGTAGGCTTGGGAGACGATTTTGAGAAGGTTTTGGTACCCTTCATTGTTTTGGGCCAACAGAACCATGTGGGCGTTACGCTCTTCGGGTCCCAGGGTCTTTTGTGTCCGATCCCCCGGCGCAAGATAAATTTCACAACCTATAATGGGCTTGACGCCAAATTTGTGGCAAGCTTTATAAAAGTCCAATACGCCATACATGACACCGTGGTCCGTGATGGCTAAAGAACTCATGCCCAGTTCGGCTGCCTTTGGCGCGAGATCGGTGACCCGGGCCGCCCCGTCCAGCAGGCTGTATTCGCTATGGACATGGAGATGGGTGAACATGTTATTCTCCTTCAATGGATACTCACTATTCTATAATCATAATATAGTAATGTCGATTTCACAAGGCTACCCCATGTGATCCATCATAATTGGGGCACTCTGGCTTCTTGGCATTATGGTTATTTTCCAGCATGCATCGCCCTTCGCGAAAATGGATACATCCGGCAGAGCAGATCCTATTTCTCATAATTAATTCTCCTTATTTACAGACAGATCTTTGGCTTGTGATTATATAGTATGGCCGATGTTCTTGTGAACTATCCCGTAAAACAAACAAAGGGTTTTAACGAAAGTTAGCAGAGGATTCTTTAATAAAACACTTTCCTAAGATTTGTCCTAAGATTTGTCCCCTGTCAATAACCTCTAAAAATGTCACCCCCTATCCGTGCTAATTATCTCTTGAAAATGTCACCCCCGCAGAGGATATCGATGTAAATAATTCCCATTTCTAACGAAGTGGCGCCTTGTTAAGTG
>WRII01000094.1 GCA_009782825.1 Peptococcaceae bacterium | reverse complement strand
GAAGTTTGAGCACCTTTATCAAATGGACAGCCTACCTGCTTTCTCTTGCCATATCTGTCATTAGAACCATAAACCCGCTGACCGGCACGGATAGGCTCAATGCGCTGATATAGTGTTTTCTATGGACAATGGGCTACTGTGAAGGCTAGCGCAAATTAAAATATTCAAATATTGCCCTTTGTATGATGTTGTAGTTTTGGGAAAAATCTCGCAACCATCTTTTCATGTTTGCCCAGAGATGCTCTATAGGGTTTTTGTCAGGAGAGTACGAAGGGAGCCATAATATTCTATGACCATAAGCCTCCGCTATTATTTCGGCATTTTTGCGGCTATGGAAAGAGGCGTTGTCCATAATGATTATACTGCCCACCAAAAGAAGCGGGATCAAACTGAATTCGAACCATTCCAAAAACCAAATGCTGTCAGTAGTCCAACCATATGTACATTGAGCAAGGACACGATCACCACAAAGCCCCGCAATAACATTACGACGCTTAAATCTACGCCCTTTATGTTTTTTCTTTACCTTTTTTCCTCTTGGAGCACGTCCTTTTTCACGATGCAAATGTTTGTCTATTCCACTTTCATCTATATAAACGATCGGGGTTTCCGGCGATATATTGCCTAATTCCGCATCAAACTCGGCCCGCTCATCTTCGTCGCGTTCCTCATACTCACTGTCTTTTTTTTATATGTTAATTTCTCTCGCTCCAAAGCATAAAAAGCTCCTGTTATGGAACCTCCGAAATGCTCGGCTATTTCTTTAAGAAAAGCGTCAGGGTTTTCTAAAATGGACCCTATAAAATAGACAGTTAAAAAAAGACGCCTTGATGGGCAAAAGAAAAACGACTCTATTTTATAGGGTCGTTTTTCTTTGTTATGATATAGCAGAGAGGGGTGAGATCGTGGGGCAAAAGAAGTTTACACCGGATGAACAGAGAGCGTTAAGGGATAATCTATACGTGGCGAGGGTAAGCGAGACGACAATAACATATACAGCGGAATTCAGGGAAAGATTTGCGTTGGAATACGCTGCCGGTAAACTACCATCAGTCATACTGCGCGAGTGCGGCTTTGACCATAGGATGCTTGGTAGAGATCGGCAAAGGAGTCTGGTAAAAAGGACAAAGAAGTATGCTCAGCGCCCTGGCGGGTTCAGCGACGCACGGAAAGAGGGAACTGGCCGCCCGAGGGTCAAGGAACTGACAGATGCGGAAAAGATTCAGCGATTGGAACATGAGATCAGGTATCTCAAGCAGGAGAATGAGTTTCTAAAAAAAATCAAGTTTTTAGACAGGCAGGCGGAATGGGAATGCAAGGTGAGGCAACACCGCATGAAAAATATAGAATCATCCAAGAAATGATTCTATGTGATAACAATGAGCTGAACATATCGTGGCTGTGTGATCTGGCCGGGGTCTCCAGGAGCGGATACTATCAATGGCTACGCACCGGCAAGGAACGGGAAATCAGAGAGGGCCGGGATCGGGAAGACTTTGGCCGTGTTTTGGAAGCATATCGGTTCAGGGGATATGACAAAGGCCGGCGCGGGATATATATGCGGCTGCTTCACAAGGGTATTGTAATGAATCCAAAGAAGATCAGCCGGCTGATGAAAAAATACAACCTCTTCTGTCCCATACGAAAGGCCAATCCGCTCCGACGGATGGCCAAGGCGATGAAGACAGATGCGGTTGCGGATAATATTGTAAACCGAGAGTTTCGGGAACACGGGGTCAGAAAGATATTGCTGACAGATATAACCTACATAATCTATAATCATGGGAGCAGGGTCTATCTGTCCACGATCAAAGACGCATTTTCAAAGGAAATTCTTGCTTATGTGCCCAGTGAATCTCTTGAGGAGGATTTTGTGTTGGAAACCGTGCAACAGCTTATCAAAAAGCATGGGCGCGAGTTGCGTACAGATGCGATTATGCACTCAGATCAAGGCTGTCATTACACCAGCATATCCTTCCGTAAACTACTGGAGGACAAAGGCTTGCGGCAATCTATGTCCCGGCGCGGAAACTGTTGGGACAATGCGCCAAAAGAGTCTTTCTACGGTCATATGAAGGATGAAATTGATTTATCACAATGCAAGACTTTTGAAGATGTGTGCGCAGTTATCCACGACTATATGGATTACTATAACAAGGATCGGTACCAGTGGGACCTGGCCAAGCTGTCACCGAATCAATACTACGAGTATATTATGACAGGTGTTTATCCGCTTCGAGGGCTAGTGAGCGAACCAATACCCGACAAAGACAGCGGCGCGCATAACGATCCGAATCCAACCTCGAAATAATAGTACCAGTATGCCCTAGAAGGCGTCGCAGAGGATGTTCAACGCGTCTTCCAATGCGGAAACGGTGTGTTCAGCGGCCTCATGCATAGGAGATGTTGCCAGATTGGCCGGTATGGCCTCCAAGTAGTCCTGCTCGGCCTTCTGCATGACCTCAAGATGAGCTATTAGGAGTTTTAAGCCATCACGCCTGAGCCGTCTTGTCCGGTACATGTCCGAAGCCGGCTTCTGAATTCGGCTGCCTGTTTGTTTCCCGCCCATAAGCCGAGTCAGTTCGCTGGTCACGGAAACACCGGAAACCGCGCATTTGGCTTTGAATGCCGCAACAAGATCTGGTTCTACTGAAATCTTTATTTGGACATAATTCTTAGCATTCCATTGTTGTTTTACCTGATTGGATGTCTTTCCCATGTCTATATTCCTCCAAGACCCGCGACGCGCGGGGAATGAGTTTATCGCTTCTGTTTTCCAGGACGGCAGCTTGGGTGAGAAAAACGGCAGCGCCTGTATTCAAACGCTACCGCCCCGCCAAACCCCGTCCGGCGCTCAGGTCGCTCTCCAGCGTTGCCTTATCCTCCATGACGGGTAAAAGCCTAATTAGATTCGGTATTCACATACTCTTCCATGAATCTTTTGTGATATTTCCTGCCGCATTCTGCCCATCTTGAAGGCCTGATAAGAGTTTTATCCCGACATTCCGGATCCATCATATCACGACAATACATTTCATAGGCGATGTCACCATAGTCACACTTCAGAATCCATTTGAGTGTATAGAACAGATACTCCGGCTCATCTGTCAATTCGAGAGCAATCATCATTTGATTATAAAACCATTCCCATTGCTCTTTGCCCAACTTGCCGCAATATCTACACACATAACATGGAACTGCATCGCTTGTCATGTGCGCTTTGAAGTTTCTCAGCGTCGTCATATACTCGGTGTTCATATACAGTCAGAAACAGGTATCAAACTAATGAGCCGGCGTTAATCTTCTGGAATCAATACCGGCTCACTGTCCTGTATCTCCCCCTGGGTATCAAGATACAGGATTCATTCTAAATTTGTAAGGGGCCTTTTTTATATTGTACTTGACATGGGGACCACTTTATATGGAACGGGGGTCTTCGTTTTGCCGTTTGTCGACAGCCAGCATGATATATCTGGTCATTACTACAGCCGTATGGGCCGTCATGGCATCATAGGACATCCCTTGAAATTCCTTGGCAAGGTTTAAGTAGGACTTGCACACCTTGAAGAAAACTTCGATGTCCCAACGCTTACCGTAGAGTCGGATAACTTCTTCTTCTGACAGCGACATATCTGTAGTGCCGAATGCGATCCATTTTTTACGGTTCTTTCGGTCACGGACAAATACGATCCGGGCGGGCAGGGTATTGCCCTTGTCGTTGTAAAGCAGCACTTCTACCGATAAGAGGTAGCGGGAGCGTCCCCGGCGTTTCTTATGCGCACTGTAAATCTGCTTCAGGGTCTTCTTTTCGCCGCCTATCAGATACATGATGGTTTTTGTGTCTCTGAGACGCCCAACAACGAAAAAACCTATGGTCCTGATGGTTATCATGGTGGAAGGATAGGAGAACCAACTGTCAAAAAGCACATGCTTTGCCGCAACACCTGCCCGTTTTGCTTGCCTTAACATACCGAAAAGCACTTCCGGCGCTTTGGATACAGCCTCCTGGCGCGCCTTGTACCCGACTGAGCGCTTGTCTATGTCGTTCCTGGCTTCCGCATAGCGTTGTGTTGGATCCTTTGAACTCAGATGCCGGAACATTAAGGGTATGAAGGTCACACCGTCTGACCATCCCAAGGTCAGCAAACGGAATCCGCGTTTGAACTTCTGTTTGCTCTTTTCCGCATGATCAAAGACTCTGGCCAGCAACTCCACTTTCTTGCTTCTCGCCCGCTCATACAAGCTGTCGTCCACTATCAGCGCATTGAGCCTATCCGTGCCGGTCAGCGGGTTTATGGTTCTAATGACAGATATGGCAAGAGAAAGCAGGTAGGCTGTCCATTTGATAAAGGTGGAGTTCAGCAACCGGTAAACCACATCTTTCCCGAATCCAGCCCCATGTGTTCCGTTCAGGATGTTCATGTACATGCTTTTCTTTGTAAACACCAGCTGCACTAAATACATCAACACTTGCACGACAGGTATCCCCTTGCCTTTGTATGCGTTTGCTTCCTTCAACAGTTGCCCAATTTGATTCTCTCTGAAAAACTCTCTGATTCTTTTCGATAAAGTGTGTTCATTTTCTAAATCTTCTGCTATAATTGACATGGAATAAATCCTCCTTGTGGGTTTTGTTGTGTGCCAACTACATTATACCACATATAGGGGGGTTTTTCCATGTCTTCTACCATTTTCAACTCGATATTATCAAATTTTATGCTGCTCTTTTGCTTGTTTTGTTACTGCAAAGTTTGAGTTATGAATGTATTTCAACGAGACCAGATGCACTGGTACTCTTCGAATTTAATGGTGAACGAAAAAAACCGGTACTCAACGGTTATCGACCTAATCATCTAGGGTCTATCCGGTAATTGACATAATCCCCAAGAGGTGAAATAATAAGCACCAAAGGAGGGGGTATTATGTCGACCGGCACATACGAGATCAATGATACGCAATGGAATCGAATCGCGGGGATGTTTCCGCCAGAGAGAACGGGGAAACCTGGTAGGCCGTGCCAAACGACCAACCGGGAAGTCTTCAATGGTGTGCTCTGGATAGCCCACACAGGCGCACAATGGAAAGAGTTGCCACCACAATATGGAAAGAAGTCAACTGTGTATGACCGTTTTAAAGCGTGGAAAGACAAAGGTATCTTGGAAGCGGTTTTTGCGGAACTAAGCAGCGAGTGCGACATGCAAGATTTATCGTTTGACAGCACATCTTGCAAAGTGCATCAGCACGCCGCAGGGGCAAAAAGGGGGCTGAAGAAGCGCAGCTGACACCCGAAGAGATGATAAAAGCACAACATATAGGGGTGTCTCGTGGGGGAAAGAACACAAAAATCCATGCGCTCGTGGATGGGCTAGGGAACCCGATCCGTCTGATTTTTACAGGTGGAGAGGTTAATGACAGCAAAGAAGGCGTACCGCTCTTAGAGGGGTTTGATCTAAACGGAAACGCTGTCTTGGGCGACAAGGCTTTCGGGACAGTTGAAATTCTGACATACATACGCAGCAACGGAGGGATAGTTGTCATTCCGCCTAAAAGCAATACCATCGATCCGTGGGACTGCGATTACCATCATTACAAAGAACGTCATGTCGTAGAATGCTTCTTCAATAAGCTGAAACACTTCCGACGTGTTGCAACAAGATACGATAAGCGGTCGTCCATGTTCCAAGCTTTCGCCTATTTAGCTTGCGTCATGATTTGGTTAATTTGACAGCTTTTCTGAATTACCGGATAGACTCTAGTTTTCTGTGGGGCGCGTCATGGTGGGTTATAACGATACTTCTTGCCTTCGACCCGGAAACGCGGCAATATCCGAGATTATTCATCCTGTTCTTTGTCTTGCTGCTGACGCCTTCTTTATTTTGTTTCTTCACAAAAATCCTGCCAGGCAGGTTCCGGGATGTTTTCAAAAATAATATCAAATAGAACTTAATTTCGGAGGAGAAACGCATGCGGATAGCATGGTCAGCGTTATAACACAAGCTGGAATCAGCTTAGGTGAAACAAAAATTTGGAGGTTTTACGAGATGAAAAAGATTCTTTTCCTCGCTCTGGTCATGGCGATGTGTCTGACCGTATGGCCGGCCGCCTCTTTGGCCGCCGGCATCCCCTTTGACGATGTGCCGGCGAGCGCATGGTATTACCACGATGTGGAAACCGCGTACAACAGCGGCTTGATCAACGGCAGAAGCGCGACAAAATTCAAGCCGGACGACAACATGACCGTCGCGGAGGCGGTTAAATTGGCGGCATGCATGCATCAGCTCTATCACGACGGCGCGGTAACGCTGAAAAACGGGACGCCGAACTGGTATGACACCTATATGGCTTACGCGTTTTCAAACGGCATCATTGAAT
>WRII01000093.1 GCA_009782825.1 Peptococcaceae bacterium | reverse complement strand
ATTTGAGGATGAACCGCCTATAGATTGGATTAAGGAGAATAAAATTAAGCCTGTCATATGGAGCCCCTTGTGGATTCCGTTCACCGATTATGAAGCTTCCAGTCGGTTGATATTGGATTTAGACCCCGGAAAAAACGGGACATACGGACAGGTTTTCAAAATGTTTCCGGGGATGGATTATGAAGGAGAGAGTGGAGACAAATATGACGTCATCATTGCATCATCTTTTGAGGAGTTTTCTAACTATATTTTGAAACGGTTGAATGCAAAAGAATTTTCGGTAAAAGGCGATGTCATTGAATTTCAGGGAACCTTTCTTTGATCTTAACTGCCTTTGACATGAGCCAGGGTGGAGACAGATACATGCTTGAGGTGTTGAGTGCGCGGGAAACGGGGTACTTCGAACAATGCCAAAGGAGATAGCAATTTCCAGAAAGTAATATCAGGAATGGTTTCCCACCTGCTTAGAATGGTCTGATCCTGCTTCTGACTCGTTGCTGTAAGTTTCGTCTCGATTGGAAATCAGAGGAAAGGGTGGAAGTACAATGAGAGTTCCCCCCGAATTCTATGAAACTGACTTGGGGAAAAAGGTGTCATCTATTGTTCAACAAACAAGTATGTTATTAATTGATAGATGTTACGAGTTAATACCCGCTGATAATATAAAAACCGGTTTGACACCAGGTCGGATTACATTTATGGACGAAATGTTAGATCATTATTTTGCTAAGCTCCTTCCGTGGAATCCCAATAAGAGCAAATTTACAAATATAATTGAGCTGGAGACAGTAGAAGGTATCATTTTTGAGGCTCCCCTATTCCATGAAGAAAATGGATTAGCAGTTGACGGCGATATCTATATGCAGTTTTATTTTGGCTATAATGGCAGCGTCGAATTTGAAGGCATTCATTATTGATTGTAACGCAATATGCGTTATAATATTAGCAAGGGAGTTGATGATATGGAAAAAACGAAACAAAGACTTCGATGGATAGGAAATGAAAAAACGCACAAAGGGTGAGGAAAGTGGCAACGAGAAGTTGGAAAGAAAAATCCCGTGTCACGAGTTGGGAGGAAAAATCCCGTGTTTTCAGCTGGGAAGAGAAAGCCCGTGTTTCCAGTTGGGACGAGAAGTCCCGCATTGCCAGCTGGAAAGAAAAATCCCGGACAGCGAGTTGGGAGGAGAAGTCTCGCGTTCCCAGCTGGGAAGAGAAATCTTGGTGTGCCAGCTGGAAGGAGAAGGCGTATGTTCCCAGCTGGAAACAAAAGTCCTGCTATGCAAGTTGGGATGATGAGATCGGATAGTGCAGCGTCACATAAATACCCCGCCCCTCACTAAATTTTCAGGAGCTTGCCCTTATTATGATATCTCCGTGAAAAAATGATAATCTATTATTTGCAAATCTATTATTTGCGTGTTGTATTTTGCAATAAAGATCGCGTATAATGGTCTTAACATAATAAATAAATAAAAGAAAGAGGAAGAGTGTATGTTTATTATCGGCGGAAGCGTGATACTTTTGCTTCTCATCATCATTGCAGGCTGGTGGATTTCAACCTCCAATAATTTTATCCGTATGGGCAACAAGCTGAAAGAATCCGCATCCGGGATTGAGGTCTCGCTGGTTAAGCGGCACGATTTGCTCACCAAGATGTTGGATGCAACCAAAGGCTATATGGCTCACGAGCGCGAAACATTCGCTGAGATTGTTTCCCTGCGCAGGGGAATGTCAATCCCCGAGATGAATCAGGCAAACGATCAGATGAACAGGATGGAGGCCAGGATAAAACTGCTTGCCGAAAATTATCCTCAACTGCGTTCGTCCGATGTATTTTGCCAATTGCAGCATAGTATACACGACTGTGAGGAACATCTGCAGGCAGCCCGCCGCTTGTACAACAGCAATGCTACATCTTTCAACAACGCGATTCAAGTGTTTCCAAACAGCATCGTATCTGGCATGAAAAAAATGGTTCCTGCTGCGTTCTTCGCGGCTGAAACTGGAAAACTGCAGGATGTAAGAATGAGCTTTTAAAGCTGCTTATACAATGACGATTTCTGGAAAAGGGGTACTGCATGAATCATTTCAATACTTCCAACACTCATGCTTCCAACACTCATGCTTCCAATAATCGTATCTCTAATACTCACGCAAATCATCCGGCATCTTTTGCCGGTCAGCCGGTTCCGCTCAGCGATGACGAAATCTATGCCCAACTCAAGCCTATAAAGACGAAACAGATCGTGTGCGGCATTATTGGCAACTGCAGCTTAGTATTTATGATAGCGATGATTTTTTTGATTTTTTTCTCACTTATTGTTAAAAACAGCACAATGGGCGGAATAGGGATCCTTCTTATAATTCTGAGCCTCATATTAGGCTGTATTTTTTTACGCATGGCTAATAAGTGCCAAAAGCTCATCCGCGCCATTATTGCTGATACCATTACCCGCGGCGTTCTGGCTGAAACCTTTGAGTTGTCTTACTTTGACGCTGCCGCACATATCTCGGATGGTTTGGTCAGGGCTTCGCGGTTGGTGGACAGATGGTCAAGATTCAAAGGAGAAGATTACTTTGCCGGAAGATATAAAGGCCGTAATGTCTGTTTCTCTGATATTACCCTGACCCACACAGAGAGCTCAGGCAACAGCACGCACACCGTTATCGACTTTAAAGGACCGTGGATGATTTGCGATTTTGCTAAAAACGTACCGGCTCAACTGCGGCTGCGTGAGAGGAACCCCCGCGACAAAGGCCGCAAGACCAAGTCAACCATTGAAACCGAAAATGAGCTGTTTAATAAAAAATTCCAGATCCTCAGCCAGAACGACCATACCGTTTTTTATGTACTCACACCGCATTTTATGGAGTATATATGCCACGCCGACAATATTGCCCAAGGACAGACCCTCTTATGGTTTGTGGGGAATCAGGTACATATTGCCCTTAATAACGGGCGGGACACATTCAGGATAACCGGCAGCAGGCAAGAAATCAAAAACCTTGACCAACTGCGCAATAGATTCAGAGCCGACCTCCGTTATCTTACCGCTATTATTGATGTCCTGTGTCAAAATGACCGTTTCGTTCAAAATAACGTTGGCTATGGCGGTATGTGATGAATTGCTGTTATACAAATTGCTGTTATAATAATCATATAATGTATTTTGAGCCTTGCAGAGGAAAGATTGGAGGAATCGCATGATGAAAAGAATGAGGATGAAAAGAACTATGAAAAGAACTATGAAAAGAACTATGAAAAGAACTATGAAAAGAACCCTGGCTCTGATCTTGGCATTCACCCTGATGGCAGGGCTGGCCGTCCCTGCCTTTGCCGACTCTGTTAAAGCGGGGGAGAAGCGGGTGACTGTAGGGGCGGATCTTACCGAGGCTCAGAAGGTGCTGGTTTACCAGGATTTTGGTATTGTTCAGGGAACAGTGGAAGAAATTGCTGTGACAAATGCGGAAGAACGAAAGTATTTAGAGGGCCGGGTCGCCAGCAGTGTCATTGGAACCAAAGCCTATTCCTCAGTCTACATTGAGACCAAAAAATCGGGCAAGGGACTGGATATCTCCGTCAAAAACATTACCTGGGTTACCGAGGATATCTACCGCAATTCGCTGATTACAGCAGGAGTTACGGACGCCCGTGTCATCATCACAGCTCCTTTCGCGGTGTCCGGGACGGCAGCCCTGACCGGTATCTATAAATCCTATGAAAATATTACCGGAAAACCCATCCCGGAAGAAGTCAAGGAAGCAGCAATGGAGGAGCTGGTCATCAGCAGTGAACTTGCTGAGAATCTGGGAGGCGAACAAGTCGCCGCCTTAGTCAATGAACTTAAACTCAGGGTTGATGATTTGAAGGCGATGACTGACGATCAGGTGCGTCAGGAAATCAAAAACATTGCTATCAATTTAAACATCACATTAAACGCTGATCAAATCGAACAGCTTCTCAAACTATGCCGGTCTCTGCAGAATATTGATTTTTCAGCTTTCCAAGGGGCCTTGGAGTCTATCTCTAAAAACCTGGGCTCTCTGGCAGACTCAGGATTCTGGAATTCGGTAAAAGATTTCTTCGTGGGCATCGGCGAGGCGATTGCGGACTTCTTTACCAACCTCTTTGGGGGCGGCTGAGTGAATGGCTGAGTGAGTGGCTGAGTGAGTGGCTGAGTGTAATCCTGAATTTGCCTGTTTGCACTGTCTAATGGGAAACAAGGTGTGCTTTCCTTCTCCAGATCCGATATTTCAGAGCAATCTCTGTAGTAAAAGTATCTATCAAGTGAGGGGGGAATGCCAGAGATGGCATAGCCCTATTTTCTTTAAGCCATTTCATACTTTGGCAAATTAACTCTTTCACATCCGCTGCCGTGGCGCAAGGTGTTATGCCGTATCTGCTCACATCCAGCGAGTCCATATCATTCCAAATCTTCTTGGCCCATGAGGTGGTGTGGTAAGCGTGGCTTCCTGCCAGAGAGAGTTCATACCGATAGGGGCGAATCCAATCATCGCCGGTTATATCGATAAATTGATGTAGAATGATGGAGTCCCATTGCCAGTCAAAATACATATGCAGCAATACACCCTCGGCAAAATCGCCTGAGGTTTCTTGAGCAAGCCGGATCATTGCAGGATGTCTGTCTTCCAAGGTGCGGAAATGGGTGAGGTCTTTGATATGCCGATCTCTCACCGCGTCAGGAGCAATATTGCCGAGATGAAAGAGGGCGCTGCCATCCGGGTTGACTTTGTTTGCGAGGAGTAAATGGATCATAGACCCAGGCATGGATTCTTTCCTCCCATATTGATCCAGAACTATTTCCGCCAGGCGGCACCCTAATGCGGGCTTTGCCCGCAAGTGGTCAGTGATCAGCGGTTAGTGGTCAGTATTGGATTTTCTTGTTTTTTGTTGACGCTTCGCGTCTGTAAGGTACTAATGTAACATGCCAAACACAGCAGGAAGCACATACCTCTGTATAACCATAATCATAACAAAAAGAAGGATCGGAGAAAGATCCATCATACCAATCCGCGCGAACCTGAACGGCTTTAAAAGCGGTTCAGTTATGGAGTAGAGCGCGCGGATGATAGAATTTTCAGGGTTGTGAGGGATCCATGACAGGATAACACGCGCAATAACAATCCAAACAATAGCTTGCAAAAGGAAGTTGCAAATCACATACAACATATTCATAACGTGCGTTATCCCCCCATAAGAAGTTGATCTTTTTTATAACGATAGTAATTATTGTGTAAGTCCCGGAGGCCAGATCAGGCCATTTTCCGACATGCGAAAACTAAGATCGCCGCTAATATCAACATTGTTAGGCACAAAGAGGAAAATCGATTTCCCCACTTTCTGCATATTGCCGTTTAGGGCATAGGTTGTCCCGCTCACAAAATCAATAATACGCTGGGCCAGAGCATGGTCGGTTTTCTCCAAGTTTAACACGACCGTGCGGTGAGATTTCAAATGTTCAGCAATATTCTGTGATTCATCAAAAGCTTTTGGCTCAACCACCACCACGCGCACCTGTTTTTGCGTATGGATGCTGACAACAGGAGAGGACGCTTTGCGGGAACGCATGCCCGACAGACCCGAAGAGTTCGCCGTATCAAACTGCGTGTCTTTAGCGCCGGCTCCCGTATCCCGGCTGGAGGCATTGTTTTTGTTAGAAGGCAAAGGCGCCTCTTTAGATTCGTCGGCTACACGGCCCTCAAAAATGTCCTCTTCTTCGTCGTATTCTTCGCCGCCCATCATACCCATAAACTTATCAAATAAGCCCATCACATCATCTCCTTTTCTCATTTCCCTTAGTAACTTAGGAATTCGTAACGTCAATAAAAAACAAGAAAATCCAATACTGACCACTAACCACTGATCACTGACCACTTGCGGGCAAAGCCCGCATTAGTCCCTTACGGACGCCGGCCAAAGATATCGGATCCCACTCGGACGAGAGTAGCTCCCTCCGCCAACGCCGGTTCGATATCCCCACTCATACCCATAGAAAGTTCGGTAAACTTTTCCGTGTTGACACTCCCGGAAGTCCGCAAAGAATCCCGAAGCCTTCGTAACGCGGAAAAAGTCTCGCAAGCTGCTTCTGGTGAAGCATTGATTCTCCCGATCGTCATAAGCCCCCGCAGCGCCACAAAAGGACACTTTGCGGCTTTCTCCAAAAACAGCGGCAGATCTTGCGGGGCGAAACCAGCTTTGGCAGCGTCTTCGGCAATATTGACTTGGATCAGAGTCTGCCAGATATGGTTCCTGCGTTTTCCTTCAGCGTTCAAAGCTTCCAATAGAGCTACCCTGTCAAGAGAATGGATGAGAACAATACTTTCATCAAGGTATCTAACCTTATTTGTTTGCAAACGACCGATAAAATGCCATCTGCAATCGGCAGGGAGCTGATCTTTCTTGGCCAGCCATTCCTGAACGCGGCTTTCTCCAAAATGCCTCTGGCCGCACCTGTAGGCTTCCCATATCTGATCAGCGCCCACCGTCTTAGAAACAGCAACAAGCTGAACCGTGTGGTTGTGTTTTCCTTCCTGTTCTGGTGATCCAAGAACCCGCATCATCCTACATCGCACAGAGGCCAAATTTTCTTCGATTGAGTTGATTGGCCTCACCACCTTGAGATTTCCTGATAGCCAAAATATTCCGTACTCCCATAATACCTGTTCTGTGCGTCTATTGTCAAGGGGACAAATCTTAGGATGTGGTTAACCTGTGATAATGTCAGGATGTAAATTGATCTGAGAAAATGTCACCCCCCGAAAGAATACGGTTTAAAATTAGACCATGAGAACGGGAGTGATATCTCTGACAAGAGAACAACAT
>WRII01000092.1 GCA_009782825.1 Peptococcaceae bacterium | reverse complement strand
CGGCAAACTCAAAACTCGCTCCACTGCGTTGCGCTCAGACAGTTGAGTTTGCTATCGCTCTGTTCGCTTAGATCCGCATCAAGCCCTCCGCAAAGGCGTTGCGGGACAGGCCACGTCCAGACCCGCCCCCCGTAGCCTTGCGCTAGGTTCGTCTTTATTTGGGTGTGTTAATATATAACACTTACCAAGCGGCTTTTCGCCACAATCGTTGCTTGCTATGACTTGTGTCCATGTGTAGCTGCACACTATGGCAAAGCCATTGTCCCGGCGCTTACCTGCTGCCACAAGGCAGCGGGCAGGTTGAAATCCTCCGGGTTCAAATAGTGGTCTTTGTCGGGCTGATCATACCCCATCCAGACCGTGCTTGTATAGTGCGCGTTGTATCCGGCAAACCAGAGATCATGGTAACCGGAGTGGTTGCTGTCCAAAAAGTAATCCATATTGGAGTTCCCAATGAGACCACAGACAGGCGTTCCGTCGGTGTTGGCGGCCTTGGCGATCCCATTGATAACCGCACCGCGAAGCAGCTCACTTATGGCGGTGGCAGTGCTTTCCTTCATGACCCTGCGCTTTTCGACCTGGGGTTCTTGGAGGAGAGTGCCGTTGGCGTCGGTGATTCGGGTAACACATCTGGGTTCGTTGCCCAGACCTCCGTTGGAAAAAGCGGCATAGGCTAAGGCGATCTCCAAGGGTGTGGCTTCAAAGGCACCAATGGCGTTGGAGAAATAGGCGGGGTTGCTGTTAGCAAGTTCCAGTCCCATGTTTTTGGCGAAATTCCAGCAGAACTCCGGACCAACCTCGATATAGAGTTTGGCCGCGCATGTGTTGACTGATAATCTGGCGGCGTCCCGGAGGGTGATATGACCTCGGTAGATGCCGTCCCGATTCCTGGGTGACCAACCGGCGATGGTGAGAGGTTGATCCGCTAGGATTGAGTCGGTATTGTATTCGCCGGATTCCAGGGCCGGGGCCCAAGCCATGAGAGGCTGTGCCAGGTTACCAACCTGGCGTTTGAGGTCTGTGGCACGATTGAAACCAAAAGGGTCCGTGTGTTCGCGACCGCCGACCATACAGACAATATCTCCGGTGACGTTGTCCAACATGACGATGGCACCCTGAACCTGCGTCCCGTCAACAGCTGCGTTGGGGAAGTTGGCCGGATCTTGCAGAGCGATCTCTGCTTTTTCTTGTATTCCGGGATCGACCGTGGTGTATATGTGAAGGCCGCCGTTATAGATTTGTTCGGAGGTCAGATTGTCTTGATTTAATAAACAGTGGACAACATAAGCAATGAAAAAGGGGTATTGTGTGGTTGAACCCGGTCCCCGTGGGATGATATCAGAACCGTCATAGACATTTTTGGCCAGGACGTTGATGATATGGGTGAAAGGCTCGTCTATGGCGTGCTCGTATTCGTTAGGGTAAATGAGTCCCTGGTTAAGCATGATACCAAGAACAACATTCCGGCGGTTTGTTGCTGCCTCGGGGTAATAATATGGGTTACATCCTCCCGGCAGTTCGGGCAACCCGCAGAGCAGAGCAATATCAGGTATGGTCAGGTTATCGAGTTCTTTACCACAGAAAACCCAAGCGGCGGAACGCGCCCCGTAGGCGCCATGCCCAAAATAGATATGATTCAAGTAGAAGTAGAGGATCTCTTCTTTGGAATAAGTCTTTTCGATTTTTTTAGCCAAAAAGATTTCCTGGATCTTACGTTTGAAACCGTTGCGCAATGTCCGGTCTTCATAATCTGTGAAGAGATTTTTGGCCAGTTGTATCGATATCGTGCTGGATGGTGTTGTTTCGCCTTTGACTAAGACGCTCAAAGATCCCTTGATAAGGCGCAAGTAGTCGACCCCATGATGTTTATAGAAACGTTTGTCTTCCACGGCGACAAGAGTTTGCAGCAAAAGATCAGGGATGTCTTCGTATTGAAAAAACAAGCGGTTTTCTGCAGAGCTCAGAAGGGCAATGGGATTCCCGTCTCTATCATAAACAGTTGAAGCGTATTTTGGGTTGCTCACTATGTCGGGGTTAAAGGCAGGGGACTCCGCGACAGCGATGCCAATAAAGATGCCGATACCTAAACAGACCAGAAACAGTAAGAACCCAATCCCGATTAATACTTTTTTCAGAACTCCGGGTCTTTTTCGGGAACCCCCGTCGATGTCATCATTTTTTTTGCCTTTAAAAATGTTTTCCATATTATGACCCTCCTAATGCGGGCGTTGCCCGCAAGTATTCAGGATTCAGTATTCAGAATGTGGATTTTCTTGTTTTTTGTTTTCTTGTTCTACCCGACGGTATGCACGGCTGCTTTATAGCTTTCAACGAAGTCCCAGGGTCCGTCAAGAGAGTGACTCTGGAATCTGGCTCTGATGCTGTCGTTGGAGCCAACACCACAGACCAGAGTGAAGATACCATTTTCGTAAGTTAGGGAATCAACCCGGGATAGACATTCAACGTAATCTTCGCCGATATTTCTTCTCTGGAACGCATCTTGTGGCAGCTCGAAGGGGATCCAGGAGTCGCCGTTGTCGGTGGTATAGAAGAGTTCCGGAACGGCGTCGTAATAGATTCTGTGGGGGCTCATTAAGGACAAGACCCCGTTGTTGTCGTCGGCAAAAACCATACCCGTCAGTGTACTGCTTGTGCCGCCTAAGGGCAAAGTTTTACGGGTCCAGGTCTCACCGCCGTCGTGGGTGAAATAAGCGTATTTCATTTCGCCTGTTCCCATAGTCCAGGTGCTGCCGAGGCCCACGTATCCGTCAAGGGCGCCGGTGAAACCTACGATTCTGTTGGGCATAAGCAAACCGGGAATGCTTTGTTCAGGGTTATGGCTCAGGTCAAAAGAGACGGTTTGCCATGTGGTTCCGTCGTCGAGTGACAAGCGCAGTTTGGGTGTTTCCCCGTAGATGAAAGCGACGACGCCTCCCGGGTCTTCTGAAATGAAGTAACTGTCTTCCGGAATGAAGTAGTTGCTCCTGTAGAACACCATGGTTTCCCGGACATCTTCTTCAGGAATGTCAACATCAATCCAGGTTCTTCCATAGTCGCGAGTCAGTTGGATTGTGTTCCTGTCAATGCGATAATCACATTTCATTGTGAATCTTACCAAAGGAGTCAGAGCTGCCGGATTTGCCGGAGCTAACTTGTAAGTGAAACGGTTCTCGCCGCTGTAGAGGTTGTTGCCGTCATAAAGGTCCATATACATGGCGGGAGCGGAGTTGCTTGTGCCACCCAAGCCTTTTTGATAGTCCTCCGGGGTCAGAACGGGAATAGCTGCGATCTGGCTGCCGTCGATGATGGGGTGACTCTCCGGGAGGGTTCGGTCAAAAGCAAAATACAGAATGTATCGGTCATACTTGTGCAGTTTTTCCAGCACATCGATTTGTTGCTTCAGAGGAATGCGTCCGATTTGTCCGAAGATGTGGGAGATATCGAAGTTGTCATTGTAGATAAAAGGGGTGGCAACGGCGTCGATTACGGCTTGGCTGGTATCTTGAAAAGAAAAAGTCATCTGTTTGTGGCTATAGTCGTATTGGAATCGGTATTTGCCTGAGAATTGGCCGAGTTTGTCGTAACTGTACAACACCAAATCAAAATCCTCAATAATCCCCTTTCGGGATACCTGAGCCGAAAAATAGACGATGTTGAGTTTCTCCGGCAATAACGCGGTGTCTCTCAAGATTTTCTCCAGAGCCACGACACCTTCTTTTTCCATTGAGTTGGACTGCTGAGGAGACACCAGCCGCACTTCATGCTCATAGGGAAGACGGACAACGCCGGAGTTGAAGAGCGCTTTAGGCAGGATAAGCCCTATTGCGAGCAAGACGCAGAAGCAGACAACCGGGATCCCCCACCTGCGTTGTCGGAATGAGAAATGCCATGAATCCTCTCTGATCCCAAGCAAGATGAGATCATCGTCAATTCCTTCAATGGCTTTATAGAGTTGGTAGCCCGTGCTGCCGGTCAGGTCTTCAGAGCGTTGGAGATCGTTGTTCTTTTTCACAGAGGAACCCCCTCTCGTTGCAAGTGTTCTTTCAGTTTCCCGCGGCATCTGAAGAGCATGGATTTGACTTTGCTTTCACTTATATTCAAGTCGGATGATATGGCCTGAATGGAGTCGCTGTACCAATACCGTTTCACAAAAACTGTCTGGATTTCCCTAGACTGTGTTCGCAAAAAGGAGTTGATGAGTGCCGTCAGTTGACGCGATTCCCAAAGAGCTTCTGTAGAGCGTTCTGAGGAAATACAATCCGCCAATTCATCAAAGATCAACATCTGTTCTTTGGCTCCTCGTTTCAACGCATTTTTCTGTGTGTATTTGTTCAGAGCGTGGTTGCGGGCAATTCTGGCCAGATAGGCGCGCAAGGAGCTTGGTTTCTGCGGCGGGACGGAGTTCCAAAGGCTCATATACGTGTCGTTGATACATTCGTCTGTATCCTCCTGATTATGGAGGATATTATTGGCAATGCTCCGGCAATAACCTTCGTATTTGTGCGCTGTTTCGGTTATTGCGGTCTCAGAACGCTCCCAAAACAGGTCGATGATAAGATGATCCTCCACGGGTCATACCTCTTTTCGATGGATCGCTGTTCGTTTTAGGCCCTCATTTGTATAGACAGAAAACAGAGGAGAAAGTTGTGCCCACGCGCCGTTGCTGCCGGAACAGACTTCGTTATTGCCTGCGTAAATCCTTCAAATATTGATCTTCCAGCCGCGCAAGGCTACGAGGGGCGGTCTGGACATGGCCTGTCCCGCAAGCCGTTCTCCGGTCTTGTGCGGCGCCGCGCAAGGCTACGAGGGGCGGTCTGGACATGGCCTGTCCCGCAAGCCGTTCTCCGGTCTTGTGCGGTTCTATGCTCCGCCGCGGCAAACTCAAAACTCGCTCCACTGCGTTGCGCTCAAACAGTTGAGTTTGCTATCGCTCTGTTCGCTTAGATCCGCATCAAGCCCTCCGCAAAGGCGTTGCGGGACAGGCCACGTCCAGACCGCCCCCCGTAGCCTTGCGCTAGGTTCGTCTTTATTTGGTTGTATGGGAATATCGCAAGGGTGATGATGTCATCCACGATTTCGCTGTTACCACCGAAAACGCTCCAAGTCCTTTCAGATACTATATCGGGAAGTGAGAAACTGCTGGCGGATGTCATCAGTCTCGGCGAGGTATCCCAGTCATCTGTGTACCGGTTCATTGACATGATGGCGCTGCGTGGTCGAAGGCGGTGTCGGTTGTGCTGGTATGGTGAGCCATTCTGATGCGTCGGTGACAGATTATTATGGCTTGATTAATTGAAGAAATGACGGAGTATTTGATGAAGAGGCATAATCATAGGCCGTTTTCCCTTCATTATCAACTATTGTTTTGTCAGCACCGTTATTGAGCAAATATATTAAATCCTCCAAATTCTTCTCTTTAACAGGAAACGAAAAGCAAATAAGCGGTGTTCTACCGTTTATATCTTTTTCATTAATATATAAATATTTTGTTTCAATTAGGTACTGTATTGTTCTTGAATTCCCACCATAACAAGCATAATGAAGCAAAGAGCCTCTCGGATACATGACCTCAATTTTTTGTCCTACGGATTCTAAATATTCAAGTACTTGTGTGGAATCATAAAAGTTTGTTTCCGCAGTTAACGTTATTGCCAGTTGACCACCATATGAATAATCTAAATCAGCACCATTTTCCACTAATAGCTTAATTATTTCGAGCCTATCATCACCTCCGGCCATAACCGCTAGCATCAAGGGCGAATAAGCCTCTCTACCCAATCCTTTCTTTTCATCACCATTTACATTTGCTCCATTTTTTATAAGCAAGCTTATTATATTGATATTTGCATTTCTACAAGCGTTTTCTAACGGAGAATATACGATTTTTTCCTTAATAAGAAGGTGTAGAAAAGGGAATAGAGAAGGAACCCCATCGATGTTACCATGATGAGGTAATTCGAGTAATGACTGAACCTCTGAATAATTATTATCCTCAATTGCAGCATTTAGCCTCTTAATATACAAAGGGTTTTTGTTAATGTAATTACCCCCCATGATTGCCAAAGTTCCAAAGACAAGGCAAAGTGATGCCATTATCGCCATTTTCTTTTTCAAATCTTCAATCCAGCCTTTCTACGAAAGGCTCCAACTGCTTATTAAGCGATGGAACCTTTCGTATTATTTCATTCCTCGTGCTATATCCGTTTTGAAATGACCGGAATCCCAGTTAGAGATCAAGTATTTTTTTGTGGCATGTATACCGTGAAATTCTATTTCATTGATCTTTCAATATTTCTTTGAACAAGTACACATACCTCTCACTCGGCAAAGATGTTGATGAGAAGCCCCCAATCCTCGTCACTATTGCCGTACAAGAACCAAGGTATAACATCAAAGATTAGATGTCCTGCATCTCCCCAGATTGAACCCGATGGAATAAAATTGTACGTGCCAATATCTCGTGGGTCAATAACCATATTTCCTTGGTAGTCATAGATCACTTCCTTTTTACCGTCAGGAGACACATATTTTACATTCGGCCCATCCGTTGCTGTGTTTTGATGAAGTGACGCAACCGGTCCACCGCCATTTGGGTTATTGATTGCATCATAATCATTTGAATTGATCCATTTCGCATTATCAGCAGCTTGTTGGTTAGCTGGTAAATTGGTATTCTTTGACTGCCGGTAATCATAATGAATAGTTTGAGCAAGGAGTGTTGCGCCGGCAGTGATGGCAATTATCGCTGCAATAGTGGCAACCGCCGGGGCAGCCACAACCACTGCGACAACTGCCACAGTGAGAGCAACAACTCCAACCGCAGCAGTGATCCATCTCGGCCAATTCCCTGTCGGATCACTAATGTTAACAGGGTTATTGAAACAGTAGCCAAAGGGATTTGCCCCAAAAATCGGATTGTCAGCATTGGGCGAGGCAATGACTTTGTCAACGTTGATAAACCGGCAAACCACAGGATCATAATACCGGCTACCCAGATAATACAACCCCGTCTCAACATCAAAGTAATACCCTCTATACCGGAAGGGATTGATGTGAGCGATATGGGTCTGGCTGCTGAT
>WRII01000091.1 GCA_009782825.1 Peptococcaceae bacterium | reverse complement strand
CGAGTTGCACTCATTAAATGCATACTCACTAATCCTTGTTGTGCCGTTGGGAATTGTGATTGATGACAGTGAGGTGCATCCGCTAAATGTATATATACCGATACTTGTTACGCTGTTGGGGATAGTGATTGAGATAAGAGATTGGCAAGAGGAAAAGGCGACCGGATTCCATGTTGCGTTGTTCCCTGATTTGGTATATATTTGAGGAGCAATCAAGACATCCAACGGAGGTCCGCGTGCCACCTATCATCGAAGTCAGAAACTTCACAAAGAAATACGGATCCTTCGCTGCCGTAAACGATATCTCATTCACAGTAGAGGAAGGCAGCATTTTCGCGTTCCTCGGTCCCAACGGTGCCGGCAAAAGCACAACGATTAATACCCTCTGTACTATCTTCGAAAAAACCACCGGGACACTCTTGATAGATGGCAAAGATGTCAGTCTTCAGAAGAACGAAGTGCGCAAAGCTATTGGCGTGGTTTTTCAGGAATCCACCCTTGATACCAAAATGTCCGTTGAAGAAAACCTTCGTATGCATTGCGTATTCTACAATGTACCCAAAGGTGAGGTTGAGGAACGTATACGATTCGTCTTAAGACTGGTGGACCTGTCGGATTGGCGGAAGAAATCCGTGGCCAGCCTTTCCGGCGGCATGAAACGCCGGGTGGAAATCGCGCGAGGGCTGATGCATTATCCTAAGGTGTTGTTTTTGGATGAGCCGACGACAGGGCTGGACCCCCAGACACGAGCCCATATTTGGGAGTACATTGTGCAGCTGCAAAAAGAAAAAGGGATTACGATTTTCTTGACGACCCACTATATGGATGAAGCCGAGATCTGTTCCAGGGTGGCCGTTATTGACGGCGGTGTCATAGTGGCCGACGATTCACCTTATGCCCTGAAGAAACAACATACAATGGATCGGGCCTATATTACAACACAAAATCCGGAGGCCTTGGAGTCATTGCTGGCTGCGCACAAGTTGCCTTATCAGAAAAAGGCTGCCTATTATCGGGTTGATGCGGATGATACGGCCTTATTGTTGCAGGTTCTCAGTGCCCAGAAAGACTCAGTGACCGATCTGGAAATTAGGAAAGGAACCCTTAACGACGTTTTCCTGGAGATTACAGGCAAAGAGATAAGGGGTTAGCTGTCGGAAATATGAAAACGATTCTTGCGTTGTGTGTGAGAAATCTTAAAGCGTTTATCCGGGATAGGACAAGGTTGTTTTTTTCGATCTTATTCCCGTTCTTTTTCGTCTATGTTTTCAGCTCCATCTTTAGAAATGAGGCTATCTCGGATCCTGTCCCTTATATGTTGGTTGGGATCATTATCGCCACGGTTTTCGAGACGGCTTTGCGTATTTCCGCATCCACCATCGACGATATGACAACCGGGTTCATGAAGGAAGTGCTGGTTTCGCCTGTGGCCAGGGTGTCTGTGGCTGCCGGTCAATTCTTGTCTTCGGCGATTATTGCCGCTGTGGAGGGATTCATCATCCTGGTTGTGGGCTTTTTTATTGGGTTCAAAGTGACATCTGTCCTGACGCTGGGGCTTGTGATGCTGTTGATGATTTTTGTTGGGCTGGTTTTTGCCGGGTTCGGGTTATTTATCGCCACCAACACGAAAAACATCCAAACGTTCCAGATCGTTTCTATGGCGATTACCATGCCGATGACGTTCATTTCCGGGGCCTATATCCCCTTTTCGCTGCTGCCTAGGTCTTTGGTTTTTGTGGGGTATATTAACCCTGTGACTTATGCGGTTGCGCTTTTTCGGACAGTGGCGTTGGAAAAAACGGGTCTGCAAACGGATGAACTCCTGGCAGAGCAACTGGCGCTGCAAATCGGTGAGGTTGTGGTGACGCCGTGGCTGGCGATGCTGATTTTGTTTCTTTTCGGATTATTGTTTATGGTTTTGTCAACACTGACATTTGTGAGAACTGATTTTTCAAGGATTAACAGGAATAAGGACAACTCTATTGAATGGTAGTAGGATGAAGGACTTTCAAGAGCACTACCGCTTGGCAGGTGCTAACGGTTGATGAGCGAAGACGGTTGACGAGCGAAGGTGGTTGACGGGTGGAGACGATTGACGAGTGGAGACAGAAAGGACGGGTTCTCTATGAAGAAATACAAGATCATGGAGATGGATCGCTATCTTGCTCCTTATGGAGCCGATATTGATCTTAGGATGCGTCATTATGCCCAAGTGCGGTCGAATTTGGCGGATCGCAAGAGTTTGGTGGAGTTTGCGAACGGGCATCTTTTTTATGGGTTTCATGAGGCGGAGAATGGCTGGGTCTATCGGGAGTGGGCACCGAATGCCACCGCCGTGGCTCTTAAGGGGGACTTCAATGGCTGGAATGGGGAATCTCACCAGATGAAGCGCCTCAGCCAAGGGAATTGGGAACTTTTTGTGGCAGACGAGAAGTTGCCTCATGGGTCGTATGTTAAGGCACAAATAACAGCAGGGGGACAGACTTTTGAACGGGTGCCGCTGTATTGCAAGCGTGCTGTGCAGGATCCGTCGACGGATATTTTTTGCGGGCAGATTTGGCAGCAGGATTTTGAATGGACGGATCAAGGGTTTGCGGCTGGGTCGACTCTACTCATTTATGAGGCTCACATCGGTATGGCCGGCGAACAGTATAGGGTTCATACATTTAATGAGTTTAGGGAAGCCGTGTTACCCCGGGTGCATCGGGCCGGATATAACGCGATTCAGCTGATGGCTATTATGGAGCATCCCTATTACGCTTCTTTTGGATATCAGGTGTCGAATTTTTTTGCGGTGTCTTCCCGTTTTGGGACTCCTGAGGAGCTTAAGGCGTTGATTGACGCGGCTCATGGTTTGGGGATCGCTGTTTTTCTCGATGTGGTACATTCTCATGCGGCCAAGAACACGGAGGATGGGATTGGCGCTTTTGACGGGACTGAGTATCAGTTTTTCCATCAGGGAGGATTGGGCGAGCATAGTGCTTGGGATACGAGGCTTTTTAATTATGGGAAGCCGGAGGTGCTGCATTTTCTGCTTTCTAATCTGAAGTTCTGGTTGACGGAGTATCATTTTGACGGGTTCCGTTTTGATGGCGTGACGTCTATGCTTTATAAGCATCATGGGCTTGGGGTGGCGTTTGATCACTATAATAAATATTTCAGTATGGATACGGATATGGACGCAGTGGTGTATTTGCAGTTGGCAAATGAGTTGGTACGCGGGGTCAATCCTAACGCGGTGACTATTGCGGAGGATATGAGCGGTATGCCGGGTATGTGTGTCGCCATTAAGGATGGGGGTTTTGGGTTCGATTATCGGCTATCTATGGGTGTCCCTGATTTTTGGATAGGCACCCTGAAGAAGGTCGCCGACGAGAACTGGGATATGGGCCGATTGTGGCATGAACTGACCACCCGGCGGCCTTATGAGAAGAATATGGGGTATTGTGAGTCCCATGATCAGGCTCTGGTTGGCGATAAGACGATTATTTTCTGGCTGGCGGACGCGGAGATGTATACCCACATGAGCCGCCATGCCCAGAGCCACATTATTGACAGGGCACTCGCTTTGCATAAGTTGATTCGGCTGATAACCTTTGCCTTGGCCGGTGAAGGGTATATGAATTTCATGGGCAATGAGTTTGGGCATCCGGAGTGGATTGATTTTCCCCGGGAGGGCAACAACGACAGTTATCATTATGCGCGGCGTCAGTGGAGCTTGGCGGATAATCCGGAGCTGCGGTATGGGGATTTGCTGGCTTTTGACCGTGCCATGATTGATTTGCAGAGGGATGGGTTGCTCATGGGCCTGGAGCACTCCCCTGTTCTCCTGAATATTCATAATGACGATAAGTTTGTCCATTTTCAGAGGGGGGATTATATTTTTGGGTTCAATTTTCATCCGACCAAGACTCAGGAGTTTGAACATGTAATCTTCCGCGGAGATAGTTTGACGGAACAAGCCGGACCGACGGATCCCTTTGGGTTGACCAGCCGGCCTGGGCATACAGTGCAGGCGCTCCAAAGCGCCCATACTGAGAATCAAGCCCATGCCGATTCTGCGGTTTTGAACAAGAGTGGGGATCAAGCCCGGGTTTTGCCTTTAGACAGCAGTTATGTGCCGGTTCTGTGTATTGATACAGATCATGCCGATTATGGCGGTTTTGGTCCGCGTAACAGTTTTGTTTATGATTCCCAGACTCAATGCCTCAAGATTCGTCTTGTTCCGAGGACAGCCCTAGTGTATAAAGTGTGAAAGAATAGGAGTCAAGACAAAATGACCGCAACGGAATCCGCGATAACCATTGAGAATCTTACCAAATCTTTCGGATCCGTTCGGGCCGTTAACGATGTTACTTTCGCTGTCAATCGAGGTGAGATTCTCGGTCTTTTGGGCCACAACGGCGCAGGGAAGTCGACGATCATCCGCTGTATTCTTGGAATCAAGAAACCGGATAAAGGCATGATAACCGTCCGGCTTGGGACCAAAGGCAAGAACAGCAACAGCAGGATCGGCTATCTCCCGGAAGAGCGTGGGCTGTATAAGGACGCCCGGGTCATGGATATCTTGGTTTATTTAGCCGGTTTGAAAAATTGTCCCGCCGATAAGGCCCGTCTTCGCGCCAGGGAATATTTGGAGAAATTCGATCTGGCTGCTCATGAAAAAGCTAAGGTTTCCGCGCTTTCCAAAGGCATGGCTCAAAAAGTCCAGTTCATTGCCGCGTTGGTTCATGAACCGGAGTTGCTCATTCTGGACGAGCCTATTTCCGGACTTGATCCCGTGAGTCAAGATGTTATTATTCGCGAAGTCCGCGGGTTGGCGGGCAAAGGCACAACCATTCTCCTTTCCTCCCATCAAATGAATTTTGTTGAGTCCATCTGTAACCGAATCGTTATGCTGCATGAAGGCCGCTCCATCTTCTATGGGAGTATTGCCCAGCTCAAAGAGATTCATGGGTCTTATTCCTGTGAGATCACAGGGGCGTTTCCCGATACGGATTTCGGGCAATGGCCTTTCGTGGAAAAAACCACATTTGACGGGGTCAAACATATTTTAACGTTACGCCCCCAAGCGACAGCAGCAGAATTCTTATCCCAATTGCCGTCTCTTACAGATGTGCCGGTTGACGAATTCAGCGTCAACCGGCTCTCTCTGCATGATATTTTTGTCAAACTTGTGACATTGGGAGGAACAGAAGATGACTAACATTATGCGAATAGCGCGTTGGGAGCTTCTGCGCAACCTAAGGAGCAAAACCTTCCTTATCTCTCTTCTGTTGACACCTGTTCTCATTGCGGTTTTTTCGGTGTTGCCCTCTCTTATTACGTTTATGGCGGCGGAAGAGCCATTTACACTCTTTGTGTATGATGAGTACAATATTTTAGATCAACTGGAGACAATGATCACATCCGATCTTGTTCTCATTGCGGAGAATGATCCTGCCCAATTGGAAGCCCGGGTTCGGGAAACAACCCGCAGCGGGTATGCCAGACTTGATTCAGAATCCATTCAAGCTAAAACCGTCAAGATCTATACCTACAGCGAAGGCGAATTGGGGTTCAATAACTATGGCGGACTGCCTGCCGCACTCCAAAATCTATTCCGCACCAAAGAGTTACAGGAACATGGTCTGACTGAACTCCAGATCGCCAATATCAGCCGCCCTTTTACGGTTTCCCAACAGTCTCTCAATCCCCACGACAAAGATGAAGACCCTTTCAAGAAATACATCCCGGCGATCTTCGCCGGTATCCTCTACTTCAACATGTTCGTATCGGCCATGGTTATGTACACCAGCGTCATGCAAGAGAAAAAAGACCGAATGGCCGAAATCATCCTGTCATCTATTTCAGCCAGACAGTTTATGCAGGGCAAAATCTTCGGATATTTCCTGCTGAGTCTGATACAAGTGACGCTCTGGCTTGCGATCGCCATTCCGGTTGTGATCAATTTCTTGCAAATACCGGTTCTTGATTATCTGGCGACTTGGCAGATCATCCCGATCGTTCTGTTTACCTTCAGCGGCTATCTACTCTACTTTTCCTGTTTTGCCGCTGTCGGGGCCACGATTGAAGACGCCCATTCCGGCACCAACTTCCAATCGTTCATATTCATGTTACCCATGCTGCCGTTCCTCTGTTTCGGCCCGGTTCTCGTCAACCCCAACGGCAACGTGGCCAAACTCTTCACCTATATCCCCTTCACGTCTCCTCTGATCATGCCGTTGCGCACAGCTATGACCAACGCCATACCTCTCTCACAATATCTTGTCAGTGGTGTTCTTATAGCGGCAACTTGTTTTCTTCTGATGGCTGCCAGCGGAAGAATCTTTCGAGCATCGATCCTTCTGTACGGGAGGAACGCTTCTTTTGGGGATTTGGTGAAGTGGATCAAAGGGTAACGGTTAAGCGGCTCAGGTAATAGTAACTTATAGACGCGAAGCGTCAATATCCACATTCTGAATACTGAATACTGAATACTGGATACTTGCGGGCAGAGCCCGCGACTGAATACTGGATACTTGCGGGCAGAGCCCGCGTTAGTTGAGGAGGGAACCCCCTATTCCGGACAGAGACGGGTTATTCAAAAACGGTTCAAACGAAAAAATTGTTCTTCACGCGTGTTGCGCGCCTTGTAGCGGGCCGGTTATCCCGAGGATTGCGTCTTTTGGGCGGGTAACGGTTTTCTATAGCAATTCCAATATTCATCCTCATGAAGAATACTTGCGGCGACGGGATGAGCTTGCCGCATATTGTGCGCGGCAACAGGTTCCATTTGTTGAAGACGAGTATGATCCTGAGGCGTGGTTAGAGGCTGTTAAAGGGTTGGAGTGTGAGCCGGAAAAAGGGCGGCGGTGTGAAGTTTGTTTTCGCTTTCGATTAAAGCGGAGTGCCACTTGGGCGAAGGACCATGGGATGGCGTTGTTTACCACAACTTTGACCATAAGCCCTCACAAAAACAGTCCGCTTTTGTTGGGGTTGGGTAGGCAGATCGGCGAGGAGACCGGGGTAGGATTTCTGGCTAGAGATTTCAAGAAGCGGGATGGCTACCGGGAGAGTCTGAGGATTAGTCATGAAGAAGGATTCTATCGGCAGAATTATTGCGGGTGCCGCTTTTCCGCAGGATAAGGCAGGGAAAAGGTAAAAAAGGACAAGAGAACCCAAGAAAAATCTAAAGGACAAGTTTCAACTCGCAAAGATTGCCATATATTACATCATGAAACAAATACTTCCTTTGGAGGGGATAAGAGATGTCATTAAATACCGTTGCGAATGAATGTTGCCCGAATCCTTGTGGCGTGGCTATCGTCGTCGTCATCATCCTGCTCCTTATCGCCATGAGTGTACTCTGCTAGAAAATGGTGAAAAGCATTGAATGCAGTAAGTGTGAAAAATCGTTAACAAATCAAGATTACAGAAGGAGTGGAATACTATGAGAGGTGTTACAGCTTTTGCGCCCACATGTGGCGGTTATGGTTATGAACGTGGCGGTCTTGGATTTGGTCTTGGCGGCGGAATCATCGCGATAGCCGTTCTCATCCTCATCGCTTTGGGCGTAATCTTCTAAGAGAGTCTCATTATACCTTATTCAACAATAAGTCTGCCGGCAAGCGAAAAAGCATGCCGGCAGATTTTTTCGCCATGATAAATTGAGATTAAAAGCGCCATACTAAATCTGTATTTAAGACAAAGCTCATCACTATTTATCAAAGGAGGTTTACCCGGATGAATCAAATAACCGCCAAAAACCTGACAATGATCAGCGATCTTTTGGAGAGCGAAGCGTTATTGGTCAAAAAATTCGCTACGGCTTCAGAAAATGCCATGGACCCTGAACTCAAGAGCAAGCTCTCCTCAATGTCCCACCTTCATCGCAAACACTATACAACATTGCTAAATTACCTGAACTCCCATCAATAATCACCCACGGAGGAATCGGTATCGGACGCTTCTCGGACGACCTGTGGACGAGTCTCGGTGGGCGTAACCCGCCTTAGAAAGGAAAGGAAGTTGAATATGTCAAATATGTCAGATAAAGAAATTTGTTCAGATTTGCTGATGAGCCAAAAACAAACATCATTAATGATCAATACCTGTATCGGGGAGTCCTCATGCCCTAATTTCAGCCACAATCTCCAAAATATATTAACAGAAGAACATCAGATTCATGCCGACTTGTTTTCAGCTATGAACCAACGCGGTTGGTATCCCACCAAAGACGCATCTGATATCGATGTGCAGCAAGCCAAAAACACCTATAACTCTATGCAAGTTTAGGGCCTCAAGGACAAAAGCTTTTCTCGAAAGCAACAACACCTCAGCACAGTCGCTGAGGTGTTTGATTGTTATTTAGAGTCTTCGGCAGCGGCGGGGTTTTTTTCGGCAGGAGCCTCTTCATCAGTATCCGCAGCAGTTTTGAATTC
>WRII01000090.1 GCA_009782825.1 Peptococcaceae bacterium | reverse complement strand
CGATGATCGGAATGCAAAGACTGTAACAGTAGAGGTTAAGGGAATTAACAAAACATACGGTGATCGTAGCTGGAGAGCTGCATTTATAGACAATACTGACCATAAATGGTATTTTTATTTTCCTGATTTCATAACAGAATTCAATTTGCAGGATAAATATTTAAAATTGGAGACGCTGGTAGAAATAGCAGATGGAAAAATTGTTAACGATGATCGGAATGCAAAAACTGTGACAGTAGAGATTAATGGAATCAGCAAAACATATACCGATCATGTTGGGACGCCATTTATAGATGGGACTAACAATAAATGGTATGTTATATATTCAGAGTTCCTTATGGATTTCAAGTTTTATATATATTTCGCGCCCAAAATATTCAGAGACTATAAGTTAGTTGCTGAAATCGCGGTTCGTGAAGGACTAGCGACTGTTCATACTGTAGATGGTCAAGTGTTTTATGAGTTTAATGATGAATTTGTGTGGGATAATTATGGTAATAATTGGACAGGAATGATTGTTTTAACAGCTATTGACGGAGACATGAATCTGTTTATCAGACGAAACGATGTAAATGGAATTTCCATTCCATTTGGCTTCTTTGAGCCTGATCTCTTTCAAACGCTCTTCACCACTGGTTGGACAGAAACCACAAGATTTGTGTTTTATCACTATAGAAGCAATGGAATTCCATTATCCTTAGAGGATCGAAAAGGTGATATGGAAAAAATTGCAACTTACTATGCACTACGTACGAATTCTGAAAGGGCCGGACTGATCATATTGAAATATTTGGGTTATGTGGAATCTCTGGAAACAGGCATTCCGAAAACAAATTTCACTAATGAAGAACTGGATGCCATTGCGGGACGCTGGTCCGGATCTTCAGGCAGGAGCAACTTTTGCCATGAAATTGAAGCACATGCAGACCTATTGCTGGATAATGACATAAGAGCAAATGCCGTCAAAGCATTGATGATGGCAAGAGGCAGAACTGAAGAAGACTATTACAATTCCGTTGGTTGTGCCGATTTGGCTTTTGGAGATAATAATGTTGATAAATTAGCAATGGATATTCTATGGGGTCCCTAAAAGCTACACACACTCAAAGAGGATGGCCCAAAATATACAGGAATACTTAGGGACTGTAACTAAATAACTTTGACATTATTCCTTGTCTTTTTGCCGCCATGTTTCGTTGAAAATCCTTGAAAACCTTCCAGGTTGCCTGCGGATTTTGCGCCCGGCCCGAAGAGCTGAGGTAAGAGAAATGTCTTTACTGCCACACGCATCCAAAGCAATGGCACTTGTGTGGGCCTGTCGACAAAAATCCGGCGGCCTAATGTCAAACTTATTTAGTTACAGCCCCTTATCAGACTTGTTGTGGGACAACGATTACCACATCAGTGATTTTTATTGTTGGTTATTTATGTTATTTTTTCGAAACAGGTTTCCCGTTTATTCATCAGCACAACAGGTAATACGAGGAGGGTTCACAATGGATTCAGATACAAAACTTTTTAGCCCGCGATTTTCATTCTTATTTATCACTTTACCACAAGTACTTCTCACCATGTTTTTCTATTATGTGTATCAAAGCGCTGGAATGATTCCAACATTGCCTCTTATAATATTATTCGGGATTCAGGCCACCTTTAATTTCTACATTGCTTTAGATGCCGCGCAGGTCATAAAAAGACAAATTTTTCACAAATATGCCAGGATCATTCAATTGGTCGGTTTCATTGCAATTATGAGCGCTGCTATACCACTTTTGATAGAACAATTTAATTTTATCTCCGCGCTCGCGCCTGAAACAATTTACACAGTTCTTTGTTTGATTCCTTTGGTTTATATCACTACTGCCATTCTTCATTTTAACGAAATACCGCTTATACGTATAGGTATAAGGATTGCTCTTTGTGCTTGTTTCCCCCTGTTGATTGCCTTTGTGACAATCGTGTTGAGTACAATTAACATGATCGATTTATTCAGCGCCTTTGCCAATATGGCTTTAGCTTTTCTTTTCGCGCTTTTCTTTATATTTGTTTGTTTGCTTACAAGTGTTTTATATCACTTTAGAACAAGAAAATCTGCGTCCTCCAAAATCTTGGTGCAAGAGAATGAGAAAATAATAACATCAATGGCGGAAAATCCAAGCCTCCACAAAAAAACTTCTTCCGTCGGATATTATATTTTTATTGGTATTGTTGCGTTGCTTCTGCCAGTTTTTTGCCTCTATCTTAATAATGAGATCTTTCGTAAGGTACTTGGTGATTTTTCCAGCGCCTGGTTCTATGTGTTAGCCATTGTCAACGGAATTATAATGCTGGCGCCTCGAAAAAATAAATGGCTTACAATGGGCATATTTTTTTTAAAATTAATGGGGCTTCTTTATGTTTTTTATTTTGTTGTGCTCTTGCTTAAATATATGCCTATCGCGATCGCGGTATTTTACTTTTATCTGATTCCCCTGCTGGTGCTGACCCCTGTTGTTCTCTTCATTGCTGAGCTGTTCCAGATTATTGATGACTTTATATTTCTCAAACACCATTTCAAAAGTATAAAAAACCACTTATAATTAACATGGAATCCCCTGTTCCCATGACAATCCAAGGGTATCTGAATATTTTCATTCTCCGTGGTATTCGGCAGAACGTGAAAATTCAGGAAGTCAACATCTGACAGAGAGGAGAATAAGATATGATGATATCAATACACGCCGCAGCAGGTATAGTTTCGTCAGTGTTCTTTATTAAAGAAAATAATTCTCCGCCAGGCAAGAAGGGTATTGCGGTTGCGGCCGCTTCTAATATTGCCTTGCATGGCGCAATGGATTTTCTCCCACACAGCCATCCAATCTCACCATACCTCGACGGAATAATTGTATTACTGATGACTTCTTTATTTTTCTTTGTTAAAAGAGAATACAAAGTTCTGGTGTTCTCTTGCTATTTAGGCGGCATTATACCAGATGTCATAGACTTAGGCGTTTTTCGTGTGCTTCGTTTTGGCAGTTTCAAAATTTTCCCATGGCACTACACATCTGTTTTTAATTTCTTGAACGAATTATATCCCCATGCTTTAGTCAATATATCTTTCAATGTATTGAGTGTTGCTGCTTGTGCAGGCATTGTATTTTTCAATCGAAAAAGGGTGCGTACCATCTTCTCAATAACAACAATTGGCCGGAAAACTTGAGATCCGAAAGGTCGTCCGGAGCAGCCAACCCCTATCCCCCAAACAACTCTTTCACAAAATCCATAAAGAAGAACCTCTTCTCCACTAAGGAAAGACATTCCCCCGTATCCCCATCCGTATCCCCATCCGTATCCCCATCACTCTGGAACCCCTCTGCAGAATCTGCAGCTTCCGCAGAATCTGCAGGCTCTTCAGCATTTGAATCGTCCACAACCTCCTGGACAAAACACAGCGGCGGAAACAGCACACACCACCAATTCGCACCCTTGGCCTCACCAATCAGAATACGCACCGATTCATATTCTCCTGCTGGCAGCGTTACATTCCCATACCCCCGCGTTGGAAACTCACGCACATCCCAAGCCAAAGTCACCGGATACAAATACCCCCGCTGCCGGATCACATCCTCAGCGCACGCCACCATCACATCCTCCGACCCCCGCAGCTCCCGGCGCGCCTCATCTATGCCGGTCAGGGGCGCCAGGCGCTGTCCCACCAGAGCCACTACAGCATCCCTTACAGCATACTTGAGCTCCTGGTCCTCCGCGCTGTCCGAATTGGCCAAAATATGAAACCGAATCAAGTTCTCCGGCCCCAGATCCCCCTTATCCACCGCAGCTCCCTCCGCCGGATTCAGGAACATATCCCCTAAACTGTAGAGTCCCCCCACAGAGAAAACCCCTATAAAAATGAGTACAAGGATTTTGTGGCACGGCATTTTATAAAAAGCCATTATGTTGTTCATAGTCACTCCTCCAAGTTCTTAGCGCCAATTGGGGGACATGATTCCCGCCAGGCAGCACTAGCATTTTGAACGACATCAGTGCCAAACATGACATTCTCTGATGCACGTTTATATTGTGCCCTTATGAACAAGCTTCTAAACTAAATGTATTTTTATCTTTGAAGTGGCTGCCGCGCAGCCGTTTCGTACAATCCCTACAGCCATCCTCCCACAACCGCGACAATAAAAACCACATAGAACACGCCGCAGAACATGGTCTGCGCAGCTGTCAGCGTTCGTGTCCGCCGCAAGCACACAAAAAGCCAGCACGCCGCCAGCAAAGCCAGCACCGCACTCAACAACGCCACCGGTTCCAAACGCCAGGGCGTCATGGCTATCCCCAAGGCCGGAAGAAGTGAACTCTGGAAAACCATGGCCCCTGTAATATTCCCCAAAGCCAAAGTATCCTGCCCCCGGGACACCCAGATAATACTGTTAAATTTTTCCGGCAGCTCTGTCGCCAGCGGCGCAATAATCAGCGCCAACACCAGCACCGGGACACCCATCGCCTCAGCCACAATCTCGACATGCTTGACAAAAATATGAGCTCCCAGAACGATAATCCCCAGACTGACCAGAATCTGCGCCCCCACAATCCCTAAGCCCGGATTCTTGCTGCGCCGCATTAAATAGAGGGGAGCAAGGGTATGGCCCTCATCATGTTTCCCCATACTGCCTTTGACCGTCCGATAAACATAGAATCCATACGCTGCAACCAGAAAAACCGCAATCATACTTTTAATCATTCCAAGCGGCTCCGGCACAAAAGAAGCCAGGATCGCCACTGTATATACCAAGATAAAAAACCCTATATCCCGGCTCATCACAGAGAAAATAATATTCAGACTTTTCTGTTCCCTCTGCTTCCTGCGCACCAAAAAGGCCGTCACCCCTGTCAAAAACATCGCCAGAGTCGCCAACATAAAAGGAGCGCCCAAGATCGCGCCAATCCCCACATCTTCACCATGACCCCCATTATCACCAAAATTGCCTCCGATAATGGCAATCACAGGAAGGAGAGTCTCCGGCAGCGCCGTCCCCACCGCAGCCAGAACACTTCCCACCGCCCCGGCGCCAAGGTTCAACTTCTTGCCCAGCCATTCGATACTATTGGTAAAAGTCTCCGCACCCGCCAAAATAATAGCCAGACTCACCACAAGCCATAGAATATCGATCAGCACGATCCCGTTTCCTCCCTTGGGCCATTTCCAATGATTATTATGAGCATTCATCCAGCTTTGCGGCAAAGCGGGTTTTCCGACACGCCCTAGCTAGCTATTAATCTCATCCCCGATTTGCTCCGCCATATATTTTCCCATTGCCTTGTATCCATCCTCATTAGGATATTGGGCAGACGAATCCGTATATTGCCTCTTAATACCCTCCTCATCGCAGAGCATTTCCTGGAAATCAACCACCTGCACAGCATGGTCTTCCGCATAAGTCTTAAGCCATTCCCGATACTGCTTGATGACCCTTTGGACATCATCATCCGGATACGAGAACGGCATCACCAGCACAGGTATAATATCTCTGTTTTGCGCCTTCTGTACCAGCTGTTGAATATTGTCCTTATACGCATCCACTGAAAGGGACGGAGTGCTCAACGCATCTCCCATCCCCGCAAAAATGACAACCATCTTAGGCTTACGCCCTGGACGATCTGACACATCCACTTCAAAACGCTCCAGCAAATCGTCCGACGTCTGCATCTTTCTGCCTTCGTTACTAACTTCAACTCCGTCTCCCAGCGCTTCTTGCATATATTTAGGCCATGAGCCATCATCATTTTCAATATTGGTTCTGATAGGAAACCCATAAGTATAGGAATCCCCTAAGCACACAACAACAGGGGCCTGTTCAGGTGTTGAAGGATCGTCCTGCTCTGAAGAAAGACTCTCAGAAGTTTGCTCCAGAGGCGGCGGCGCAGGAGAGCCCCAGATAAAAAAGGCAAGAGCAAAAATAATGACAGATAAACCCGAAGAAATTTGAATAACCCTCATTCCCGTTCGGTAAACACGCATAACTATTCCTCCTAGGATCAATTACTTTCTACACCTGTCCAAAGATTCCTCTTTTCCTCACGCGTGCATAACATAACATAAAAGGAAAAACACACGCATAGGGAGGGTATCATATGGATCACATCACCAAAGCCCGTGAATTGGGAAGCAGCCTCGCCGCCTGCGAAGAATTTTCCCAACTCAAAACCGCTGAAGCAGAAATTCAACAGGATGCCGAAGCTTGGAAAGCCTTTCAGGGGTACCAGAGCAAAGAGCAAGCCTTGACAGCCAGCAAACTGTTCGGCACTGTCATTTCCGAAAAAGACGCCCTAGCCCACATTGACCATAAAGTCCGTCTCATGAACCGTTACCCCACAATACGCCATTACTTTACCCAACAGCAAACCTTCGAAAAACTCATGGCCACCGTGAATCTCGCCATCACCACATCCCTCTACGGCATGCCCAACGCCGAAGATCTTCCCCTCCCCGAAAGCCTCAAAGGACTTGCTCAGCAAGTTCTCAACACCATTGCCGACGGCGCCGATATGAACACCATGGAAATCCCGACTGACCTGAAACTCCCCTTCGACCTGAAGAACTTGTCGTGACTTCTCATACTCCTCGTGACGTTTTGTAACTCCTCACGTGACCAGATATAGTATTCCCGGCTGTATTTCCTCGCAATCCCAAGAGGAGGCCCAGCCGGGATCCTCCTCTTTTCTCTTCTTCCTTTTTTCCTTCTTCCTTCTTCCTTTTTTCTTCTTCCTTCTTTCTTTTTTCCTTATTTTGAAAACATAACCTTCTCACTGTTAAACATCTTTGCCAAAGCAAAAGCCACAATCAGAGTATACACCAAAGTGCTTACAATTGTCACCACGACATTCCCGATCATCAGATCCCCGGTAAAAATCCCTGTCATCGCTTGGACACTATTATACACAGGGATCAGATAGAAAAAAGTCTCCTCTTGTGCCCCAGAGCTAAACATAGAGGTAAGACCCACCAACGCCACAACTAACATAAGCGGCATCGCTGTGGCCGTCGCCTCTTTAATAGATTTCGCAAAGGCCGAAATCACCGAAATAAGGGAAACCAACAGAAGCGCTGTCACAAAGACCACCAAAATCAACCATACATAGTCATACAGACCCAGACTAAAAACATCCGCATCCTCCAGCCCCACCATCATCTTAGGAAGTGAGAAAAACAGTCCCAGAAAACCCGAAGCCCCACTGCATAACGCGATGATCCCGAGGCTGAGAATTTTTCCCATCACCACCTCGCTCCGCTTCGTTGGCGTCACCAACAAGGTCGCCATAGTTCCCCGTTCCTTTTCCCCCGCAATAGACTCAATCGCCACGCTCATACATCCGCTGAACACAAGCGTCAAGAGCAGCATAGGAACCAAGGACATCATCATGTTTCCCAGTCCTTTTTCGGGAGGAATCACATCCGCGCTCTCATTCCCCTGGTTGATATAGAACGATATTGGACTCTTGATGCTGTCGAAAATTCCCATGGCCAGCGTATAGGCCTGGGCAGACCCTGGCACTGTTGACGCATAATACATCTCCACATTGGGAGCAGGAGTTGTCCCCTCCCGCGCGAGAACACTCTGATCAAAATTTTCCGGGAACACCACCAACAGATCCCCTTCATCATTGGCCAGCTTGGTTTTATAGGCCTCAATGTCTTCCGGCGAGAGAGTCTCCACATGGCTTTGGATCCCCGCTTGGTTCAGCCTTTGCTGAAAAGTCTCGGATCCCTGTACCACGGCTATTCGGTACTCATAATCGTCCCCCACCATAAACCTGTCACTCATCAACCCCCCCATGAAGGTATAGAGAAGATAGAGAAAGACCCCTGGAAGCAGCAAGGTTGCCACCATTCTTCCGTCCCCAAAGAAACGATGCAGCTCTTTTTTGATCACAAGCAAAATATTATTCATCCCGCTCCCCCCCTGCCATCTTCTCATACAAATCAAAGAACACATTCTCCAAAGACGCATTTACTGTCAGATTTTCTAACGAGTCACAAGCCGCCATCTTACCGTCGATAATGATCCCCACCCGGTTGCAGACCTTCTCCACCAAGCTGAAAATATGGGTAGACAGAATAATCGTCTTACCCCGCTCCTTCAACTCCAGCAAAAAATCCGTGACAATTTTCGCTGTGATAATATCGAGACCATTGGTCGGTTCGTCAAAAATCATCATATCCGGATCATGGGCCGTGGAAACCGCCAGGGAAGCCTTTTGCTTCATTCCCGTGGAAAGATTCGCAATTTTGACCTCAGCAAACTTGCTGATACCCAACCGGTCAAACAGATCCTTCTTCCTTTTCTGGGAAGCCGCCAGATCAACTTTATAGAGGTTGGCAAAGAAATCATACAGGTAATTGGGCGTAAAAAAATCATCCAGCTTCAGCTCGCTGGTCAAAAACCCAATTCTTTTCCGAATCTCATGGGGGTTCTTGCGGATGCTGATCCCGTCAATGAACGCATCCCCCGCGTCCGGCGTCATCAGCGTCGAAAGAATCCTGAGAGTCGTCGTCTTGCCCGCCCCATTGGGCCCAAGCAGGCCGAAAATTTCCCCTTTTTGCGCCGTAAAGGAAATCTTGTTCACTGCCACCTTCTTTTTCAGTGACGTCCTTTCAATTTTGCGCTGCTTTGCGGAAAGCGTGAAAGTCTTTTCAAGGTCTTGCACAGATAGGACCTCTTGCATAGGTTCTTCTCCTCTCGTAATCAAATTTGTGTTTAGGGACTGTAACTAAATAACTTTGACATTATTCCTTGTCTTTTTGCCGCCATGTTTCGTTGAAAATCCTTGAAAACCTTCCAGGTTGCCTGCGGATTTTCGCCTTGCCT
>WRII01000089.1 GCA_009782825.1 Peptococcaceae bacterium | reverse complement strand
TCGCAGACCATACGCATATTGGCAAGCAGCAGCTGCATCTTTTGCATGTCGTATGCCGTAATGAATTTTTTCTGCAAAATGGCCGCAATCCCTTTGGCGTAGGAGGCATGGTATTTGGCCTGTTTGGGGGATAATTCTACATGAACATCGGTTTGCTGCACATTGGGAAGCTGATCCAATACCTTTCTTTTCTCACGTCGGATCAATATGTCTGACAGCTGCCTGTTCAGATCCTGCAGATCATAATAGCCGTTGATTTTATTTGTTTTCTCATGATCAAATAAGCAGTGTTGATACGAAAACTCCCACAGCGGTCCGAAGAAATAGGGATCAAGCACACTGACAACCGAGAAAATATCAATCAACCTGTTTTCTATCGGTGTGCCGGTGATGACCAACGTGTGTTTAGCTTGCAGGCGTTTGACTGAAGAAGACGTCTTCGTCTCAAAGTTTTTTACCCTCTGAGCCTCATCCAGAATCAGGAAATCTACCCCGGCTTTGTTGATGGCAAGGCTGTCGCGAAGAATAGTTTCATAATTGACGATCAAGAAAAAATAGGAGTCATCAAGATATTGAACTTCTCTTTCTTTGGGAGTTCCGTTTACGATAAGAGCTTTTTCGTGTGTGAAGGCTTCAATTTCCTTTTTCCACTGGGATTTTAAAGTCGCGGGACATACGACCAGTGTTTTATTGAAACCAAATATATTTTTTTTAAGTACAGCTGCAGTCGCAGCCTGCACTGTTTTTCCCAATCCCATTTCGTCGGCAATAATAGCCACTTTTTTGAACAGAGCAAATTCCACGCCTTCTTTTTGATAAGGGAACAATCTCATCTTAATTTGTGAATAATCGGGCTTATGGGTTTGCTCGAGTTCTCGGAGCATGGATTGCTCATAAACCCGTTCCACCTTATCTCTGACTTCAGGCCGGATACATATCGCGTCAAATTCCTCCGCACCTTCGATGAAGCCCAGAAAAGATTTGATTTCAGATTCCCTGTTGTCAATAGAGTTCCGCTTCTTAAAGTGGCGGGAGATCAGGAGCTGCTCGCCTACAGGCAATTTGTGTGGATAATACCAGGTAATTCTATAGTCATTCAGGGGATCACAGAATATTTCGATAAAAGGATATGTCTTATCCAGCCGATCATACAATTCGCGATTCTCTTTTAATTTTTTAAACGCAAACATGATATGTTTTGTCGTTCCCAGCTTGTTGAGCCGGGAATCCCAACTGTCACTGTATCCGGTTTCTGCTTCAAAATCACGAAGAAATACCTTGTAATGAACTCCTTGTTCATTCGTCAGGATATGGTCTCCATAGATGTTATCCGCCCACTGGATGCGGTATTGTGCCTTATCCGCCTTCTGTCTGCGTTCGGCCAGCACGCGGTTGATCATGCCCTGGCGGGTGTACTTTTTATGTTCTATTCTTTCTTTAGGATCGAGAAGGCTCAATTCCTGCTCATATTGCAGCAAACAAGCATATGAGCAGCGATTCCACTCCACAGGTTTATTGTTGACCTTTGGAGTCAATTTACAAATCCCGTCTTCATCATTAATCACCAGGGAGTATTCAACAGATTCATTTTCATCTGCGGTATTGATCAGAAAATCAATGGATACGGCTGATTGAGACAGTATTTGGCAATCGCAGTTGTTAAACAAGATTTCGCCGTAGGCGATTTCCTCACGCGACAAATGTAACAAGACGTCCTCTTTGATGGATTTGAGATTCATAAGTCCAGATCCTTTGCGAGTTAGTCCTTATATTATACACACATCTCATGCTAAACCGCAAACACCGACAGGTAACATCTCCGTCTCCGTCCCCGTCTCGTCCCCGTCTCCGTCTCCGTTCCCCTCTTCCCCCTCCAGGGGGCGCCGAAGGGGCCAGGGGAGGGGGCTGTGTGACTGTTCAAAGCGAGCTGCGAAGGGGTTGCAGCGATTCTAGGCGAAGCAGAGGCAAACCAGCATGTCTGAGCCAATCATTCGCCTGCGAATGATCGCGAGTTTGCGCGTTTGCCTCGTATGAGCCGTAGAATCGCGCAGCCCCGCAGCCGCCGAGCGTGAACAGTCACACAGCCCCCTCCCCTGGCCCCTTCGGCGCCCCCTCCACAAGCTATTTTTGCTTCGAATCCACCACAAACTCCACCTTTGTCTCCGTAGCTTGAGCCAGTCCGCCCTCTTCATTCGCGCCAAAATACAGAACCATCTCATGCTTGCCCAAGTCCCCTTGTTTCCCCGCGGCATCCCCCAAAGCCTTCAGATTCTCAAAAGTCACCCGTGCCGATGCCCCAGGTTCCAGGGAGGCGATACTGCCCTGTTTAACTTGCTGCGTCTCCGGATTCCCTTGCAAAGACACTGTCAAAGTTACAGGTATGTTGGTCATCTGCTTATCTGTGACATTCTGAACTACCACCGATACCTTAAAGGACTTCACGTTCAAAACCCTGGCTTTGTCAATCTTGTCGTCTCCATACACCAGATCCCGTTCCAAAGTCTGAGGATCAAAATCCACACTGACAATTTTCAGACCCGCCTTCGTCCCTTGCGCCACGCTGCTTTCCACAACATTGCCGGTCAAATTGCTGCTGATGAGACCCATCCCAATCAACAAAACGACAGCCAGAATACCATACCAGACATGTTTGCGTTCCAGAGTCACAAATTTAGCCAAAACGAACACCTCCCAATTTCTTTGCGCTAATGGATATACCAATCCATTCATAATGTCTTATCATAAAAAAACTATGCTTGTTTTTTCAGGACATGCATAGTTTAAGAAAATTTTAACGATTTCTTTATTCTTCATATTCGGCACATGGATATGGGGAAACCGCCCCCTTTCCTGTGATCCATTATTTTTTTTCACGTCTTTCATGCTTTTCCCGGGCATAGTACTGCTGCCAGCGAATATCCTGAGGGACACTGAGTTTAAACATCCTGCACATTTGCACCAGCCGCGACGATGTCCGTTCTCCCAAGTGCTGGTTAATCTCCAACGGGTGCAGATTGGTTGTCACAATGACAGGCAGCTTTTCATTAACCCGGTGATTCAGGATAGAGTAGATCCTGTTGCGCGTCCAATCCGTATAGTTGTGGGACCCCAAATCATCAAGAATCAAGACAGGAACAGTCTTGGCCATATCCAAAATATCATATTCGCTGACATCCTTATCCTTACGGTCATAAGTAGCACGCAATTCATCCAACAGATCCGGCACCACAACAAACAGGACACCCCGATTCTGGCGAATAAGTTCATTGGCAATAGCCGCCGCCAGATAAGTTTTTCCCGCGCCCGCCTGGCCCGTATATAAAAGCCCAATATGGTGAGGATCTCTTAAAACACCGTCCACAAAATCCCGCGCGGCCTGCCAAGCTTTGCGAGCCCCCAACAGCTCTTCCTTGCCCCCGCCTGCGTCTTTTTCATAATAGGAGAAGTTAAAATCTTCGAAACAGCATTTCATCAGTTCCCGAGACAATCGAGCCGACCTGACGCGGTTGGTCATCTGTTGAATATCCATACAAGCGCACCGCACCGCCACGTCGTCTGATCCCACAATGACCCCCCGGCCCAAGCAGTGGGGACACCCCTTTGGATCAGACATAATATTCTTAAGATCCTCCACGTTCGAACCTCCCTCTTAGATACTGCATCATCACAAGTACAAGTCCTCATACTGAGCACGCATAGCCTTATCAGTCATGTTATCAGTCATGTTATCAGCAGCACCCCTGGCGCCTCTGCTCTTTTTTCCCCGCTTATTTTGGAAGTACAGGTCGTCCTGCTCAACCTCTTCCAGAGTCCGAATACCCTTCTTTTCCCATTCACGCAAGATCGAATCCAGATAACGGAAAGTGCGGATTCCGGCACTGACTCCGCGCCGCAAAGCTTGTATGATAAGCTCAGGAGGCCACCCCGCCAAAACCCACTGCCGGATATGGTCACAGTCCATATGAGTTAACGGCCTGGCAAATTCCTGCTCAAAAGTCAGTTTCAACTGCGCCATATCCGCCTCACTCGTATTATTTTCAGCCGGGACTTGCGCAAGTCCCTCCCTATTCAGAACATTGTCATTGTGCATCTTCTGATAGCGCAAAATCCCCCATATTTCACATAACTGATCCATAAGGCCGCTAAAATCATATCTCGGCAGACCCCATGGTCCCTCTTGGGCCGCAGATTCATGCACCGTCAAAATACGCTTCTTCTGGAGTTCGGCCAACATGAGCTCCACATCATCCTCGCGCAGCCCCATTTTTTGTGCCAGCGGGTTTATCCCCGTCTGTGCGGGCTCTGCCAACAGGTGCATCACCAACACCAATTCCTCATTAGTGATCTCCAGGCTCCGGTAATGCTCCAGGAGAAACCGCGGAATCGAAACAGAATCCGCGAAAAAGACCGACTGAGCAAAGCCTTCAAAGATTTTATACCTATTCAAAGCCACACCTCATTTTTATCTATTGTCTCAAATTCTTGCCCGGAAAATCCAAGTAGGACTACTATAACAAAAAACATCCGGATTTGTCCAGAGAGATAATCCGCTATTATTCTCCCGCGAAAAGAAACACTTTTTGTGGTATCCAGGGGAAAAGCCTTGTAAACTGAGGCGCTATTTCCTGGATTTTGTCTAGAATTAAAAATATTTTGATCAATTCACATGAAGGAAAATCTTCATATACACAGTAATTCTTTAAACAATGCTAAAATGTCAGGGAAGAAAGGCGGTCACACCATGGATTTACATCAGCAACTTTTTAATTTTATCAATAAGTCAGGAGCCCCGGTCGCTCTGGGCTGGAAACACTGTCAGCGCGTCTATCACCTGGCCCGAGAGCTCTCGCAGCATTTGAATCTGGATGATGAGATCCTATATATCTCGGCACTTCTGCATGACACGGGAAAATATCCCATGTACGCCCTGCCCAATGTGGACCACACTCTCCGTTCCAAAGGCATCGCTACCAACATGTTTAAGCAAAGTGCTTTTGATCCCGAGAAAATCCCCATCGTTTTGGAAGCCGTGGAATTGCATATGTATTATTCTGAGCCCGGATTTCATGACGAGTCCGTCTATTTGAGAGACGCCAATATCCTTGACCATCTTGGCAATATTGGTATTATGAAGCTCTTTAGTCTCATCGGTGAAGATCCGTTGATCGCCACCCCCGAAGACGCCTTGGACAGAGCTCAAATGCTTGCGGAAGCGCTGCCCAAGAAAGTCTATACCCGTACCGGGCGGCGGATCGCGGTCAAAAGGCGGGAAGAAACCATGCGTTTCTTAGCCGGGTTAAAACGACAAAGTTATGAGTACGCATGGATTTAAGTGGATTCAAGTGGAGTTAAGTGGATTTAATCTATGCTCAGCATTTTCAGCTTGACAGCTTTGAGAGCCGCCTGAGTCCGATCATCTACCTGCATCTTGCGAAAAATTCTCGAAAGATGATTTTTGACTGTCTTTTCGCTAATGTAAAGAGACATACCAATATCCCGGTTCGAACCCCCTTGGATCACCCGTTTTAAAATATCAAGCTCCCTCGGTGTCAGGCCAAAATTCTGTTTTATCCCTTCCGTTTCCTTCAAGGTCTCCTTGCTGATCGTCGGTGTTGGCACAGGTTCTCCTCGAGAAATTTTTTCCAGATAGGTCACGAGGTTGGCTCCAGTCAGGCTCTTGAAAAAATATCCGGCAACATCCATTTGTTGTACCATCCAATAAGTCTCTTCCGATTCATCCGCCGTGATCACAACGATCTTGATTTCCGGGAACTCGCGGCGAATAATGCGGCACGCGTCAACACCCTTCACCCCAGGCATATTGATATCCAGGAGGAGCATGTCCATTTTGACCTGGCGGACTGTATTGATCGCCCCCTGGCCATCTCCCACTTCCGCAACAATACTGAATTTATCATTTCCTGATAATGCAGCACGAATACCGTCGCGATATATCGGATGATCATCGGCTATAACAACATTAATCATGGCATCCCTTTCTTTGCGGTTGATATCGTTCAACGCAGTTGATATCCGTTCAACGCGGTTGATGTCGTTCAACGCGGTTGATATCGTCCAACTGTGTATCCCTTATTTTTATACTCTAATTATACCAAATAAATCAAGAAAATGTCACTATCTCAGAAAGTTATATTTTCCATGGCATACATAGGAGGTGTCAGCTGTGATATGGTAGAATAAACAGAAACAGGAACATGCTAAACACGTCTATTCAGGCAAGCGGCTTGTTCCAGAATAGTATGTTGAAAATCCAGCATATAACTAGGAGGGTGATCTTATGGGTGATTTAGGGTTTGTATCAGTCCCGTCTATTGTGGTTATCTGTTACCTCGCGGGTATGATTATGAAGGTATCGCCGCTGGACTCACGGTTTATCCCCTGCATGTGCGGCCTGCTCGGCGGTATTCTCGGTGTTATCGCATTCTTTTTTATTCCAGAAATTATTGCTGAGGATGCCTTGACCTCTGTCGCGATGGGGATTGTCAGCGGCCTGGCCGCAACAGGAGCCCACCAAGTGGGGGTGCAGCTGAGCGAGAACAAGAAGAAAGAAGATATACCCACTCAAAACGATATATCTTCCAAATCTAACTGACGGGGCTGACGCAGAAATAATACGCATCAATGTATAAAATTATAAAATATGCCAAAAATTAAGATGAAATCTATTAGCATGCTTAGCATGCTTATTCTTTTATATGGGAGGTATCTTCATGAAAAAAGTTCGCAGAGTTTTAATGGGAGCGCTCATATTTGCTCTTGTCTGCACATTAGCTGCCCCTCTCTTAGTTGGGGCTGCACCTGCATCAGTCCCAAAACACAAGGTCAAATTCTTCTTTGACAAAGATATTGAAGATCAACTGTCAGAAGAGCAGAAGAGCCAAATAGAGGCTAAACAAGCTGAGATACAGTCCATATTGGAATCGGTTCTGACTGATGAACAAAAAGCTGAAATAGAAACACACAAAACCAACATGGAAGCTCAAAAAGCAAACCTGGAAGAAAAATGGAACGCTCTTTCTGAGGCCCAAAAGGAAGAGCTATATGGACTTCATGATAACACCATTGATTCTCACATGGCCGCCATCGATAAATATCTGGACTTAGGCCTGATAGACGCAGCCATCGCACAGGATATGAAAGATAAACTTACCGAAGCGAAAAACTCAATGCGTGAGAACGGAGAAAAAGGCATGTTCAGCGCCGGCTATTTTAAAATGGGTGTTGAGCTTGGAGATGAGGAGGAATAGGATGCGGTGAGAAGGAGCGAGATTGGACTGGATTGTGAAGTGATAAAATACCACCCTCTGTAATGGGCGGTATTTTATTTTAGTTCGTGCGAGCCGCTTTCATGCATTGGCGGCGAAGAATGGATTTTCGATGTCCCGATTGGCGAAGTTTTTGAATACAAAAAGGAGAATGAAAACAATGAACAGCGACAATAATGCAGCTGTGATCAAGGACAAAATGAAAGCTGGTATTTGCAGAAAATACGGTCCCCCCGAAGTGGTGAAAATCGAAGAAAGATTGAAGCCAATTCCCAAAGCTGATGAGGTTTTAATTCGCGTTCACGCCACGACAGTTGCGTCTGGCGACTGCCGTGTTCGCAGCGCAAATATTCCAGCACTTTACAGGCCGATGATGATATTGATGTATGGAGTCGGCAAGCCGAGGCAACCGATTTTTGGGACTGAATTATCCGGACAAGTCGAAGCGGTTGGAAATAACGTCACAGTATACAAAGTTGGTAATAATGTTTTTGCCATGACTGGCATGAAAATGGGCGCACACGCCGAGTACATTACACTATCTGAAGCTGGAATGATTGTGCCAAAACCAAATAATATCAGCTATTGATTATACTGCTGAGGATTTTCGCATCAAAGGTGAGAAGTATGATGTGATTTTTGATGCGGTTGGCAAAATCACAAAGGCTTCGTGTAAAAATGCTCTTGCGAAAAACGGAAAATACATTACTGTGAATGGAAGCCCGGCAAGTAAGCACATTGAGGATTTGCGATTCTTAAGTGAGCTTACTCAAAACGGAATATATACACCAGTCATAGACAGGGTATACCCTCTTGAACAGATTGTGGATGCTCATGCTTATGTCGATACAGGACGAAAAAAAGGGAATGTTGTTATCACAATATAGATGATCTCACCTTACTGGATCTCTCTGTTCGGCAACGATTGTTTTTTCATTATCTGACCGCCTGTGATATACTAACAGCGGATGCTTACTACTGACAGGATTTGGGTCTTGGGGCTTGAGGAAAAGGAGAGAACATATGTCTCAACAATTACCTGTAGGTATGGATAATTTTGAAAAAATCCGCCAGAGAAATTACTATTATATCGATAAAACATCATTCATTCGCGTCTTGTTACAGAATTGTGGCGAAGTGAATCTCTTTGCCCGACCCCGCCGTTTTGGGAAAACCCTCAACATGAGCATGCTTCAAGCTTTCTTTGAGGCCGGTAAAGATCATCACGACCTCTTTACCGGACTGGAGATTATGAATGAGAAGGATCTCTGCGAACGCTATATGAACCAATATCCTGTTATTTCCTTAAGCCTGAAAGACGTGGAGGGAAAGACTTTCGATGAAGCCCTGATGATCCTTGCCTCTCAAGTGGCCGATGAATGTGTACGCCTGTCGTTCTTGGCTCAAAACATGTTCGTTGATGAAGATTATCTTAGACTGTTCAAGCTGTTGAAGGCACAAAGAGCCACGCCACAAGAGCTGGCGGGCAGCTTGAAGACCCTCACCCGGATGTTAGAGGCGCACTATGGACATAAGGTTATCCTGCTCATTGACGAGTACGATGTTCCCTTGGATAAGGCTTTTCACAAAGGGTACTATGATGATATGATTACTTTTCTGCGAATTTTTTTAGGTCAAGC
>WRII01000088.1 GCA_009782825.1 Peptococcaceae bacterium | reverse complement strand
CTAACTGCCACTTGCGGACATAAGTAGGCTGTACTCTCTTGGCTCTGCAGCAAAATTTCGAAACTCACTCCGCTGCGCTGCGTTCAAACAGTCGAATTTTGCTGCGCCGTCGCTAAGAATCGCATCAATCCTTCCGCAAAGTCGCTGCTTATAAATGTTCGCCCGCTCTGTGTGGCCTCCATACGCAAGCCCAATAGGTTTATTCCATATATTGCTACAGCAATTAATTGGTGCGCCCATTTCACCGTTATTTTATAGCGGCGCATCACAAAGTAATGAATAAAATAATAAATTCACTATTTTATGTAACACTTAACCTCCTGATGTGTATAAACATGTAGAACCTAATAGAACCCAAAAAATACTTTATGGAGGGAAAACGAAATGTTAACAGAAGAAAGAGCCCTGGCCCTAACAGAAATCCTGAATGCTGACGAGGCACGTGCAGAGATCCTTTTGCGCCTGGAGCCGGAAGAAGCGCTGAAGCAAATCAACGCACAAGGTAATGATTTTACGCTGGACGAGTTGCGCGAGTATGGGGGTGTGGTAAATATTGCCGCGAAACAAACCCACGGTGAGTTGGACGCCGACTCTCTTGACAATGTGGCAGGGGGTATCGCTTGGGGCGCCGCTTTGGCTGCCGTTCCTTGGAAAAGAGTTGGTAAATGCGCTTGGGCCGGTGTACAAGCTGCGGTAAAAGCGTGGTAAGGCTGAGTTTTTAGGATATCCATAGAGGTGTGATCCAAGCGGGCATTATGTCACTATGTCACTATATAGAAAACGGAGGGCTCTTATAGCCGTCCGTTTTCTACGCGGAAAAGACTTGTTTTTTATTGGCTCATTCAATCCGCAGGTGATTAAGGGGCTGCAACTGGGCGTACCAATTAATTGGTGCGCCCGCTGCAACTCAATAAGTTTGACATTTAGTAACTTACAGACGCGAAGCGTCCATAAAAAACAAGAAAATCCAATACTGACCACTGACCACTGACCACTTGCGGGCGTAGCCCGCGTTAGTTACAGTCCCTAATATGTGATCTCAATTCGACTTCAGCTCCCCCTGCCGCCGGCGCAGCGACTTCAACCTCTTCAGCACAGCTTCCAGTTTCTCTCGTTCTCTGTCCACAACATCCACCGGCGCTTTATTGACAAACCCCGGATTGCTCAGCTTGCTGGACAAACGCTTTTCCTCGGCGCAAGCCGCCTCAATATCTTTTTCAACCTTGGCCACCTCTTTATCCAAGTCGAGAAACCCCTTAAAAGGCACAAAAATTTGAACCCCATCCAGGGCTGCACCGGCCGATTGGGGCGGTTTCTCCTCCAAACTCTCCAACACCTGAACCGCCTCGCAAGACGCCATCAACTCAATATCAGCCAAGGCCCCGCGGATGAACTCCTTCACCCGTGTGTCCACGCAGAAAAGAGCCACATTGATTTTGCGGCCGGGCGCCACGCCAAAATCCGAACGAATATTACGAACAGCCCGGATAACCTCCATAAGAATACCCATATCTTTTTCCGATTTTTCATTGCGGAACCCCTTGGGCTGGGGCCAAGAGCACAGCATCAGTGTCCTCTCCTTGTGTGTCTCATTTCCAGCGAGCCCCTCTCCAGCGAGCTGATCTCCAGCTGCGTGAGGAAGATGCTGCCAGATCTCTTCCGTCAAAAAGGGCAAAAAAGGATGCAGCAGACGCAGCGTCCCTTCCAATACCGTATAGAGAACCGTCCGCGCTGTCACCTGGAACAAAGGGATATCCCGGCCATAGAGACGCGGTTTGGCCAACTCAATATACCAGTCGCACAGCTCATCCCAAACAAACTCATAAAGCACGCGGCCCGCTTCCCCCAGATCAAAATCCTCCAGCCGGCGCGTCACTTCCTCCGCCACCCCTTCATAACGTGACAAAATCCAGCGGTCAGCCAGTGTCAGCACATCATCATGACCCTGCACGCGGTCCTCATGAGTAGGGTTAAAAGCCTCTTCAAGATCAATAGGCTCATAGTCCTCCAAATGCATAAGGCCAAACCGGGACGCGTTCCAGATTTTATTCAGAAAGTTCCGTGTTGAGTCCAGCTTTTCCTCATAAAACCTCAAGTCATTTCCCGGCGTATTGCCCGTCAACAACATGAAACGCAGCGTATCCGCACCGTGGGACTCAATCACCACCAGCGGATCAATGCCATTACCCAGGGATTTTTGCATCTTCCTGCCATCCCGGTCCAGAATCAGCCCATGAATCATCACCTTCTCAAAAGGCGCTTCCTTCATGAACTCCAGCCCCATAAAAATCATCCGGGCCACCCAGAAGAAAATAATATCCCGTCCTGTGACCAGCACACTGGTCGGATAAAACTGTTTCAACTCCTCTGTGTCCCGAGGCCATCCCAGGGTGGAAAACGGCCACAGAGCTGAAGAAAACCACGTGTCCAGTACATCCTCATCCTGCTCTATCTGAGCGCTCCCACAGGTGGGACATATGGACGGATCGCCCAGCTCACAGATTTCCGCCCCGCATTCCAAGCAGTACCAAACAGGAATACGATGCCCCCACCACAACTGACGGGAAACACACCAATCCCGTATGTTTTCCAGCCAGCCCAGATATATTTTCGCAAAACGCTCCGGCACAAATTCAATCCTGCCCTGCCGCACCGCCTCCATCGCCGGTTCCGCCAAAGGCCCCATGCGCACAAACCATTGGCGGCTCACCCGCGGCTCCACCACCGTCCTGCAACGGTAACACTGGCCCACAGCATGAGTATGCTCATCTATCCCCATCAACAGGCCCAAAGACTCAAGATCCTCCACCACCCGGCGGCGAGCCTCGGCACCCTCCAGGCCGCAGTAGGACCCCCCGTTTTCGTTAATATATCCTCTATCATCCAGAATCGAAATCTTCTCCAGGTTATGCCTGAGACCCATTTCATAGTCATTGGGATCATGGGCCGGCGTGATTTTGACCGCCCCCGTGCCAAAAGAACTGTCCACATAAGTATCCGCAATCACAGGGATCGCCCTGTTCATCAGAGGCAGCACCACATTCTTCCCGATAAGATCCTTATAGCGCTCATCCTCAGGATGAACCGCCACCGCCACATCCCCCAGCATAGTCTCCGGGCGCGTGGTGGCCACGACCACACCGGCTCCACCCTCCTCATCCGGATAACGAATATGCCAGAGATGCCCGTCCCTTTCCACATGGTCTACTTCAATATCCGAAATCGTTGTGTGGCATTTCGAACACCAGTTGATGATATAATTCCCGCGGTAAATGAGTCCCCGTTCATACAGCGCCACAAAAACCCGGCGCACCGCTTGGGAACACCCCTCATCGAAGGTAAACCGTTCCCGCGACCAGTCGCAGGACGCCCCCAAACGGCGCAGCTGCCGCGTAATGTTGCCTCCATACTCCTTCTTCCAGGCCCAAGTCCGCTCCACGAAGCGGTCCCGGCCCACGCCTTCCCGGCTCGTTCCCTCCGCGGCCAAGTGTTCCGCCACCTTAGCCTCCGTCGCAATCCCCGCGTGATCCGTCCCCGGCAGCCACAAAGTATTGTATCCTTGCATGCGTTTAAAGCGAACCAGCACATCCTGGAGCGCGTTGTCCATAGCATGCCCCAAGTGCAGAACCCCCGTTACATTGGGGGGCGGCATGACAATGCTGAAAGGTTTCTTTCCCGGCTCAACCGGCTGGGTGAAGAAGCCGTTCTCTTCCCAAAAGGCGTACCATTTCTTCTCCACCGCCTGGGGATCATAGGTTTTGGACATAGGCGCCTTTTCAGCTCTTACCGTTTTTTCAGCTCTTACCGTTTTTGTGTTTTTTTCAGCCATTGATGATTCTCCTTGCCTATTTCTCATCCTCCGAAAGACATGGATCACAATACAAAACCCCGTCAACTTTCATGCCAGGCACCATCTCAAAAACAGCCTCTTCTTCCTCAATATCTGTTGTCCAGGTTCCACATGTTGCACATTTACCGATATTATGAACATCCGTGTCATAAATTTCAGGACACGTGCATATATGTTCGTAAACAAGATTATCCTGCTCCCTGTTCCCTTCCAGGAAACTCGACTTCTGATCCCAGTGCAGAGCCTCCTGAAATCGCACTTTTTGATCCAAAAGATCTTTGTCATCTTGACCTTCCATATGTTCTGATAAGTCCACAACGTATGTCACCGTCTTAACAAATACCTTGCCCATAGCATTTCCTCCCCATTTTGTTTTAGTCGGTTGAATTTTACAAGAACGCTGCACCAAGTATAGCATAGGGTGGCCTACGGCCACAACCAAGGAGGAGTCAGGAGCCAGGAGTTCATACAACCTTCGTTACTGTTCACACGGGGGACCCCCCCTCAGAAAGTACACCCAATACCAATGTAAGTCACAGTCTGGCGGCATGCAATACGGTTCTTCCTCATAGCTAAGTATGATCAGAAAACATCTCCTCTGATTCCCTTTTCTTTTTCCCCAAATGTTTCAAAAGGGATTGTGAAAGTTTGATATTCATCATGCCATAGACAATGTTCACCAAACGGCGCATAATACAAACAAGAGCCTGTGAAGGAGTCTTCCCTTCGCTCATCTTTCTTTCGTAGTATTCTCGAAAGATCGGCTGAAACGGTTGCTTCGTTCCCGGCCTTACCCCAATCACAGTAACCGCCATAAAATAAAAGATTCCATTTAGAAATCGGTTGCCTTGTCTCGTACTGACGTCTCTAGCATTTCCAGAAGAAGAAAAGGTAACTGGTGCGATGCCGGCCGGGCCTTGCTTTAGTAGTCAGTCGGTATGTAAATAATCTCGTCCATCAGTCTCGATGGCGATATTATTGTTTCTTTTGTTGGCTATTTTATCGCAGACCTGTTCCTATGTGTTTTATGGTTCCAGGCAGGTCACGAGGCTTCGCCGCCTGCTGAGGCAGAAAAGACCACGATATGTTACAATAAAAATATAGGGATCATATGAGGAGGATAATTACCTGTGAGAACGCCAAAAGTATACTTGGAAACAACCCTGTTCAATTTCTATTTTGATAAGGATAGGGATGCTCATGCTGATACCGTGAAGCTGTTTGAGGATATTGCAGATGGAACGTATCATGCTTTTACCTCGCTTTATGTGATTGATGAATTAGAAAATGCACCAAGGGAGAAGCGCGATAGGATGATGGCGCTTATTGAGCAGTATGGAATTACGGTTTTAGCTTTGAATAAAGAGGCCGAACAATTGGCAGATAATTATGTTGCGCAAGGAGTAATCCCTTTGAGATACCGGACAGACGGCGTTCATATCGCTGTAGCCGCTGTAAATGATTTAGATATGATTATCAGCATGAATTTTCAACATATTGTTAAACGGAAAACGAAATTAGCCACTGGAAATATTAACGTTTTGAACGGTTATCGCCCTGTAGAAATATGTACCCCAATGGAGGTGAATGAAGATGAAAACACCTAACACAATTGAACAGGAGATCAATCAGATTCGGCTCCGTATTTATGAAGAAACTAAAGATATGACTGTTGAAGAACGTGTCGAACGCATAAACAGGATTGGAGAAAATGCATCAAAAAAATATGGTTTTAAGATTGTTGCCAGCACAAAAGACCCCGACTATATGAGAACGTCTAAAGTTTAGTGTAAATGGAAATAATCACCAATAGAAAGGGTGATTATTTTTATGGACAAGAACACAAACGCAACACAGCACGCACTGGCAAAGGAATTAGCAAAGAGCTGCCGCACTCAGGAGGATATCACAGCAGCCATCAAGGCACTATTTGCGGAAACGGTTGAGACAGTATTGCAAGCAGAGATGGACGAGCATTTAGGCTATGAGAAACATGATGTATCTGGTAATAACACCGGAAATTCACGAAATGGCTTCAATCGCAAAACAATTTCTACACACCACGGGGAAACAGAAATTGAAATTCCGCGTGATAGGAATGGGAGTTTCGAGCCTAAAATCGTAACAAAATACCAAACGAGAGGAAAAGACATTGAAAACCAAATAATCGCGATGTACGCCAAAGGCATGTCAAACGTTGATATTGCCTCGACAATGCATGATATTTACGGGATTTCAGCGTCAAAGGATATGATAACAGCGGTAACTGACAAGGTTATGCCGCTTGTGATGGAATGGCAGAACCGTCCTTTAGAGAGCATTTACGCAGTAGTTTTCTTTGACGGCGTGGTGTTCAAAGTACGCAAGGATGGCAAGATTCAAAATCGGTGTGTATACACCGTTTTGGGCGTGAACATGGACGGCAGAAAGGACATTTTAGGACTTTGGATTGGTGATAATGAGAGTGCGAGTTTTTGGACTCTGGTGTGTAATGACCTGAAAAATCGTGGTGTGGAGCAGATTTTGATCGCCTGCCATGACAATCTAAGCGGTTTCTATGACGCCATCAACACGGTTTTCCCCAAAACGCGCCAGCAACTGTGTATTATCCATCAAATTCGCAATTCTACAAAACATATATCACACAAGGATATAAAGCCGGTAATGGCTGATTTGAAGGAAATTTACAACGCGAACAACGAACAAAACGCCGAATACCAACTGGAACTCTTCAACGAAAAATGGAGTGATAAATACCCACAGATTTACTACTCTTGGCGATCGAATTGGCTTGATTTAAGCGATTATTTTCAATATCCCGAAGAACTCCGCAAGTTAATCTATACCACCTATACCGATATCCAAACTATGCCGATGTTTTCGGGAACGCCAGTCATTAAGGGGCTTCTCAGGAGAACATCGGCATAGTTTGGATATTGAGGTTGAAGTCCAAAGCACAATCCCCCATGCTTGAATCATTAAAAACATGGGGGTGCAATCATTTATGAGAAACGACTTAAAACTCGATGATCTCATTCGGATGGTTTTGGAGGCAATGGCTGAGCAAAAATACAGTCAAAGAACCATAAAAAACTATCGCCACAGCTTTAGTCGTTTGAAACACATTTCAAAAGAAATGGGTGTTGACCATCCAACACCAGAATTGTTTTCTGTATTTCAGGCCGATGTTGGAAATACCGAGACCGGGCAACCAGATGTTATTAAGAAACGTCAGCACATTCGAAGTATCAACTTATTGACTTCGCTAATGGAAAACGGTTCCGTGGATTGGTCTCGCAAACGACAGGGCGATGTTTCGGCTTTAGTAAAAGAGCCTGCTTTTCGTCTTTCGTTGGAAAAGTTCCTGAGTCAGTTAGCAGAAAGCGGTTTGAGCTTAAATACCATATGTGGATACAAGCGCATCGTATCCTATTTCCTTATTTTCTGCCAAGAAAAAGGATACAAAGACATAAGCGGCATCCAGACAAATGATGTCTCTATGTTCATCGTCTCCCTTTATCAGAAAGGCCGGTTCAAACCTGCTACCATATCCGGTACCCTTCCCGGTCTCCGCCAGTTTTTGTCCTCCTATGACGATACCAGACAATTTCTGTTGGAGTTGCCAACTCATCTCCCACATGAAAGAAATATCATTGACGTTTATGATGAACAGGAATGTCGGGCCATAAAGGATCTTCTGACCAAAGATATCTTGTCCAAAAGAAACCTGGCCATAGACAAACTGTTACTTGAAACAGGGCTTCGTGGAGTCGACATCTGCGAAATGAAGCTGAAGGACATTTGCTGGGAAAAGGATGTCATCCAAGTTGTCCAAGCTAAAACCAAATATCCTTTAACCATTCCGCTAAGAAGCTCTTATGGGAACGCCATTGTCGATTACATCCTGAATGAAAGACCGGACGGTGATTCAGACTATCTATTTTTAAGGAGCTTGGCGCCATTCGAAAAGCTTGGCGGCTCGGGGGCGATATGGCCCATTTTACAGGAGATGGAGAGGAAAGCTGGCATTCAAAAGGAGGGACGGATTTCCGGAAGCCGGATGACGAGACGTAACGCTGCATCGACGATGCTTCGGGCCGGTGTTCCAATGTCAGACATCTCCGCAGTTCTGGGACATAGGAATCCAACTGTTGTTACGGTGTACTTGTCAACGGACAAAGAATCCCTGGCTTCCTGCACCCTTCCGTTGCCACCAGTCAGGAAGGGGGTATCGTCATGAAAGATAAGGATCTTGTGCAGTTGGCAAATGAGTTCTTGGATTATAAGAGGAGCAACAGCTACGTCTATAAACAGGGGGAGTATTACCTAAAAAAATACGTGGCTTTCTCAAAAAGCAGGACGCCTGACGAGAATATTTTAACAAAGGAATCCATAGAAGAATTTCTGGGTAAATATGCGAATACGCCTGGTAGTTTATACAATGTCGTTTCTGTCATTCGTGAGTTTGGCAGATACCTTGTTGGAAGAGGCTACCCGGATGCCTACTTGATTCCTGCAAAAAAAGTGGGATTGCCTACCCCCGTACAGCCATATCTTTTCACGTCATTGGAAATAGCATCTTTCTTTGAGGAGTGTGACAAGGTCAAGGAAGATCCTCATTTCAGGGGGAGGCACCTTGTTCTCCCTACTATGTATAGGCTCCTCTATTGTTGTGGGCTGCGCTGCAAGGAGGTTAGAACTCTGCGTTGCGAAAACGTGCATCTTGACAAGGGACATCTTGACATCTTGCAGTCGAAAGGCCCCAAGAGTCGCCGGATTTTCGTTGCAGAAGAGCTGGCAGAATACCTTAAGGATTACGACCAAAAAATCAAGGCATTTTTCCCAAACAGGCAGACATTCTTCCCCAACCGTCAAGACAGACCATATAGCGCAGATAGGCTCATAAAAAATTTTCACAGGTTTTGGTTCAATGCCTTTCCAGAAAAGGAGGGTTGCGAAACAAGTATTCGCCCGTACGATCTGAGGCACCACTTCGCATATTCAAACATGAACAGGTGGTTGTCTGAAGGGCGGGACATCAATGTCATGTTGCCATACCTGATGAAATACATGGGGCATTCTGATGTAGAAAGTACATTGTATTACTTTCATCTGGTTCCGGACGTCCATGGCGTTATTGTGGAGAAATCCCTTCCTTTCGAATCCCTTATTCCGGAGGTTTAATGCCATGACGAAGAAGAACACCCCGAAAAATGGGGACAGCATATTTTTCTGGGAAACAGCCTGGAAATTTCTGAACTGCGAATTGCCAGACATAAGAAAGAAAGGTGAAAACACAATTTCTTCCTATCGGGCCTCATTAAACATCTATATAGAGTATCTTGAAGAGACCAAGGGGAAGGATCGCAGCAAGATCAGTTTTGACGATTTCAACAAAGACAATTTAAAGGAATACCTGCTTTGGATGACCGGAAACCGGGCGGCCAAGACTTGCAACCTTCGGATGACGGCAATCCGATCATTGCTTTCCTTTGCTTCGGAAGAATCCATCGACGTCACCCCCTTGTACGTTGCATCCAAAATGGTCAGGGGACTTAAAGAGACAATTTCAAAAATAGAGTATTTCGAGGATTACCAGCTAGCGGCCATTCTGGATGCGCCAAGGATGGACAAAAGGACAGAATGGCGAAACAAGATGATGTTGATTCTTGGCTACGACACGGGGGTGCGGGTTGGCGAGTTGATTGCCTTGAAGGTGGGAAGCCTGCATCTTAATGCCGACGTGCCATACATCAGCATCTTTGGAAAAGGATCAAAATACAGAAACGTTCCTTTAATGT
>WRII01000087.1 GCA_009782825.1 Peptococcaceae bacterium | reverse complement strand
TGCGCTGCGTTCAAACAGTCGAATTTTGCCGCGCCGTCGCTAAGAATCGCATCAATCCTTCCGCAAAGTCGCTGCTTATAAATGTTCGCCCGCTCTGTGTGGCCTCCATACGCAAGCCCAATAGGTTTATTCCATATATTGCTACAACAATTAATTGGTGCGCCCTGAAGCTAGCATACTTCCCTAAACACACCCCCCTGACCCACTCTCTTCTCTCACAAAAGAATACCCCGGAAAACGCCTCCCTAAAATTTCCACAATTCTGGGACTGAGAGCCCCTTGATCCACCGAGAGACTCACAACAATATGATAGGCAGAATCCAAGTGGAGCCTGTGCAGCTTAAGTAATTTTTGTTCAAGCTCCCCAATCTCACCGACATCGCCAATGCCCTCTGACCTCTTATGTACCACCCACTCCAGAACAAGGCGCCTATGATCCACCCCCTGGGGCATCACCGCGCCGCAGGCATTCCCCGCCCCAGCCACCTGTGCCGCCGGCGTAACATTCCGCAGCCATTCCCATTTTTTGGCCCACATCCATAAGAGAAGGGCTATCAGCCCTATGCATAGGCACAACAAAGCCAGCACCTGATCCCCCTCATCCCCGGACACCTTCCAAGCATTCATTCCCTGCCATAAGCGATGTATCCCGTCAAACATTTCACTCCCTCCTCGCTCATTCCGTTCCCCTTTGCATCCATGTGAATTATTTCTGTACATTATTCTATTCACGCAGAAGGAAAAAGGACGCAACTCCCGCAAATGAATTTGCATCCACAAGCATCATTCATTATGATATCTTATAAAGACAAGCTCCACATCATGACAAAAATCCGAGGAACCTTACTTATGAAAGTCCTTCATCTCATCGGCGGCGGCGAAATCGGCGGCGCCGAACACCATATCATCACCCTGCTGCCGGGACTGCAAGCCCGTGGCGTGCAGCCCCTCTTAGGCTGTCTATATACCCATTCCCCCCTAGCCGAAAAAATCCAAGCCGAAACATCCATCCCTACAGATCTTTTTCCCATGCGCGCGCCCATTGACCTCACCCCCTTACCCCGCTTACTCAAATTTTGCGCCCGCCACCAGATCACTCTCATCCACTGCCACGGTCTGCGCGCCAATATTTTAGGACGCATTGCCACCCTCTTCAGTCGCCTTCCGTCCATCACCACCTGGCACAGCTGGCCCAAGAGCGACTTCCCCGGCATCCTGACCGGAAAAATAGCCATGAGCCTCGAAGGCTTAACCTTTGGCCTCTCCGCCGGTTCCATCATGGTATCCCACGCTTTAACGAAGCAACTGGAAGATTGGCCGCCCCTGCACCGGCGTCTCCCTTCATCCCAAAAACTCAATAAAAAAAAGAATAATGGGAAGAAAAAAAACCCTCAAAAAGAGTACCCCTATCAGACAATATATAACAGCTATGCCCCTCTCGCAGCTCTTCAGAACCCATCCCTCACCCATGAAGCCCGCCGGTACTACCGCAGCCTATGGCATATCCCCGAAGACGCCTGGGTTCTCGGCAGCGTCGGACGCCTGCATCCCGTCAAAGGCCATCGTTACCTCCTTGACGCCGCCGCGCGCCTGGCAGACCATCATCCGAAGATACACCTTCTGCTCATCGGCGAAGGCCCCGAACGCCCAACCCTGGAACAACATCTTTCCGGCGCCGCATACACACATACCCTTGCCGGCTATCTCCCCGATGCCCAGCGCGCCCTGCCTGCCATGGACACCTTCGTCTTCCCCTCCCTGCACGAAGGCCTGGGCATCGCCCTGCTCGAGGCCATCCATGCCCAGCTCCCCATTGTCGCCACTGCCGTCGGCGGCATCCCTGAAGTCCTGCGCGCCGGCGCCGACGCCCTGCTGGTTCCGCCCGCCAACAGCAGCGCCTTGGCCTCAGCTTGTCAGCGCCTTCTTGAAGATTCCCAGCTTAGACAAGATCTCACCGCCTCAGCCCAGAAACGCTTGATCCATTTCAGCCCGGAACATATGGCCGATCAGACCGTAGAATTTTATCATAGAGTTGTTTCAGCCTCCGCGCCACAGAACAAATCCCACAGGCTGCCAACAGGAATACAATAGGCATAAGAGGATAAAAATATCGGGAACAAGTAAAATATGGCAAATAAACGACACACATAACTATGCCACTGATGGGCAAGAGCAGCTTCAGGCGTCTGTTGGATTCCCCCTTGAGACAATTCATAACACCCCCCAAGGCGGCCAGGGCCAAAAGCAAAAAATGGTAAATATTAACAGTATGAAAAGGCACCGGAACCGTCTCCCGAACTACCCTGTAAAAGGGGAAGTACCAAAGCTCTTTAAACTTACCCCAAGTGTACCATCGAATTGTCTCCAAAGGCTTCTCCTGCCAAGAGTCCCACAGCCGCTTTTTGCCGGCATCCATTTCCGCTTGATCCACAACACTAGAATCCGTATCCGCCGGAAGCTCAGCAAAATAGAGTTCCTTTTCACTAAAATCATAATCTATAAACGCCCCTTGCATAAAAGGATTCCCCGAAGACAGCGTCAAGGGAATAAACCGGTTAAACTCCATAGCGTTACGAATCCACCACGGCGCCATGATAGCAGCCAAGATCCCCCCCACCACAAGAGTGTATTTAAGCATCTCTCGTAGTGTGACCTTTTTCAGAAGCCATATGACCAAAATAACAACAGGAAACAACAAAACAGTTGGCCTGACCATCACCGCTAAGCCTAAGACGACGCCGCCTCCCACATAATACTTCATCCTCTTAGTCTTGACAGCTTCAAAACACACGTAAAGCAGCAACACAAAGAGAAAGGTAAACACTGTCTCTGTTAAAATCAGCAGCGGAACCTCCAAATTAGGAACATACAGCACATAAATCAGGATAACCACCCGTGCTACCCCCATCGAGAAGTGTTTCTTTCCCATCCGGTAAAGCAGCACAATAACCCCTGTCTGCAACAAACCTTGTGCCAGACGGACAGCCAGCAGCCCGCCCGCCAAACCAAAATGGCCAAACACCTTAAGAAACACAGCCAAAAAGAGCGGATATCCAGGCATAATGAAAACACTGGGCACACCTAACGCAAAATCAGCATCACTGTAATACAGCTCAAAGTCCTCAATAAGCTTTTGCCCACTGCGCACATATTTAACATCGTCATTGCTCATCGTCTCAAAGTCGCCCAGATAATAATTCTCTCCATACATGAAAATTACAGCTGCTTGAAGACACAGAAAAACACTTAAGACAATACCAAGAAAAATATCCACATGCCCATTTTTTCGCTCTATAAACTTGCTTATAAACTGTTTCATACCAGCTTCCTTACTCATTGGTTTTCTCTCTAATTCCATACGGCTCTTCACGATGCCCATCTGTTTTCTCTCTAATTCCATACAGCTCTTCACGATGCCCGTCTGTTTTCTCTCTTACTGCCATACAGTTCTTCAATATGCTCAACTCTTGCGTCAGCACAATAATCTTCTTTTTTTGCTCTGACACCTTAATTGTCAAATAGTAGGAAACCGCCAGACAAAAGAAGATCCCGCACGCAAAGAGAAAAGAAGGTTTGTAGTCAATACCAACCAAGCCCGCAATTGTCTCAAGAAACGCCGGCCTCAGTGCAATGACAAAAAGAAACACACTGATGCCAAACCAAATCAAGCCAAAACCAAACTCGATTTTGCGTGTTTTCAAATAATACAGTGTCACAAAGAAGAATACAACAGAGATCAGAAGACAATATAAATAGACCAAAACTCCATCCTCCTCCAGACCTTAATCTGCCTCAAGGGATTTTACAGCCCCTCATAATTTTTTCTCGGAATCAACAAAAGCATAATTGTGACCTTCACTATATAGTACAAGCCATTCAACAGGGATATCGAAGACTTGCCATACTGCCGCTGCTTCATATCCACCGAAACCTCCTTGATCTTAAGGCCCCGGCTTGCCGCGTAGACAAGGGTCTCCACCTCGGGATAATCCCCGGGATAGTAGTGGGCAAAAAGATCAATTCCCTTGCGGTTGATCGCACGAAATCCGGAAGTTGTATCTGTCACCGGCATTTTAATCATCTTAGAAACCAGCTTGGAAAAAAAACGAATTCCTATGCTCCGGGCCAACCCCGGTGTATACCCGCTCTTCTCAACAAAACGCGACCCTACAACAATATCCGCCTCCCCCGCCGTCACTCCAGCGACAACCTTGCCAAGATCCTTTCCGTCATGCTGGCCATCGCCGTCAATCTGAACAGCAATATCATAGCCGGCGGCACAGGCATATTTATACCCCGTCTGCACTGCCCCGCCAATACCCAGATTAATTGGCAAAGAAATAACCGTGACGCCCTCTTCCCCGGCCGCTTCAGCAGCGGTGTCATCCTTGGACGCATCATTAATAACCAAAATATCCGCCGATGTGTCAAATGCGCGGATAGAACGGACAACCTTTCTTATGCTGCCGGCCTCATTATAAGCAGGAATAATCACCAAAACCTTCAAGACCCTCTCCCCCTTCTCATGACGCCGTCATCTCCTGAGCTCCAAAAATCCTTATTGGCTCCAACTTATGCCGGGACATCGCCATCCTGGCCTCAATCCTGGCATCCGCTTCCGCACTGCCGCTGCTCCCCCTTAGAATATAGTCATCCATCTGGGCATATGTAATCCCCAACTCCTCTTCATCAGTCTGCCCCTCAAACAACCCCGCTGATGCAGGTTTGTACATAATAGCCTCCGGCACACCCAGATGCTTGGCCAGAATCCGCACCTCCCCCTTCGTCACCATCCCCAAAGGATTGAGGTCATTGGCCCCATCGCCCCATTTTGTAAAATAACCCAGAAGCCGCTCAGCCAGATTTCCCGTGCCGATCACAAAGAGACTGTCATTCTGGGCCATAGCATACAAAACAATCATACGCATCCGTGGCCGGATATTAATGCCGCTCAACATTTCCAACGCGTCAAAATGATTTTCTACGGCGCGGCACGCCTCACCAATATCGCACACCTCATAAAGAAAACCAAATTTATCTATGAGCTCCATGGCATCCCGATGACTCGTCGTCTTCCTCATATCTTCCCCATCAGGCATCAACAACAGCTTGACAGGAACCCCCGCCACCTGGCAGAGCCGTGCCACCACCGAACAGTCGATACCCCCGCTCATGCCCAACACCACACCTCTTCTGCGGGCCCCTGCCACAACATCACGGATGAACGCTCCGATTTTTTGGATGTATTCATCAGCATTCTCTTCAGTGATCACAAAACTTTTTTCGCGCATATCCAAACCCCCATTCATCATCATATCTTATTTGATTCAGCCTTTAATTCTCTGCCCAATCACCTTCATGACATAGACAGCCAGTCTCAGTTGCCTTTTGACACGCCTCGGATCCTGCAACACCCGATAAAACCACTCCAGGCGCACTCGCCGCACCCACTGCGGCGCACGCTTCACCTGGCCTGACAAGACATCAAAAGTCCCGCCAACCCCCATGCTGACCCTTGCCAAGTCCGGATAACGCGACAGCCAGTATTCCTGATAAGGCACACCCATACCCGCCAACAAAATATGAGGATTGAACTCACGAATACGCGCCACTATCCCCTCCTCATTATCATGATCCTCTCTATCCTCTTGAGTACAGTGCCCAAAAAATCCATGGTGAGCCTCCACTTCCAGCCCCGCAAAATCCTCCCGCACCTTCCGGGCCGCTTCATCCGCCACACCAGGTTTTCCTCCCAGAAAAAACACGCGCCACCCATATGTATGAGCCTTCTCCAAGAAACGCTGCGTTAAGTCCACACCCGTCACTCTCTCCGTCATATCCCAGCCCAGAAACCGTGCCGCCCATACCACACCTTCACCATCCGGCACCACCAGATCCGCCTGCCTGATAATCTCCCTCAAACCCTCCTCTTTTTCCGCCCGCACAATCATCTCCGGGTTGGCTGTGATCACACGCAAACAACGTCCCTGCTGCAGCGCCTCATCAACCCTATCGAGGCTTTGCTCCATGGTTGCCACGTGGACTTGGACCCCCAGAATATTTGCGGCATGGATCTCATTGTTGCAGCCGATCGGCAATCCCAGCATCCCCTTTGCCTGTATATGCAGTCCGTCATATTATAGTTGATTTTTATCCCACAGACAATAAACACGCTGCCCGCCTTGCTTAGTAACTAATGATCATGCCCACTGCTTCAACACCTTGCCTGTTCCCCACACAACGCACCCCACAGGATCATCCGTCAGCGTCGCCTTCAGACCCGTTTCCCGCTGCAGCCTCTCATCAAAACCATGCAGCAACGCACCCCCTCCTGTCAGATACATGCCACGATCTTCAATATCACCGGCCAACTCCGGCGGCGTCTGCTCCAAGACGCCCTTGACAGCAGCCACAATACTGTGCAAATGATCATTAAGAGCCCGAAAAACCTCCTTCGACGTTATTAAAATTGTTTTTGGCAGCCCCGTGACCAAGTCGCGCCCCTTCACCTCCATGCTGCTGCGCTTGTGATGCCCCTCCGGCAAAGCACAGCCAATCTCTATTTTGATCCGTTCAGCCGTCAATTCCCCAATCGACACATTGTGGACACGCCGCACATATTTCACAATGGCGTCATCCATCCTGTTCCCTCCAACACGTATGCTGGTCTTGCATACAATCCCGCCCATACTCAACACCGCAATATCTGTTGTTCCGCCACCCACATCAACAACCAGATTCCCTTCCGCTCCCATAATATCCAATCCCGCGCCCAAGGCCGCCGCAAAAGGCTCCTCCACCACCTTAACCTTTTTCGCCCCCGCCTGAAAAGCCGCCTTCTGAATCGCCCGCTCCTCAATGTCCGTCACATCCGACGGAATACAGACCACCACGCGGGTTTTGGCAAAAGGCTTCGCCGCCACATTAGCCTTTTTCAGTAAATATTTGAGCAGGATTTCCGTATTGCGAAAATCAGCAATCACCCCATCCCGCATAGGACACACCGTCTCAATATGAGTCGGCGTCCGCCCAATCATTTCCCGGGCTTCCTGCCCCACAGCCACCGGTTTTCCCGTTTCCTTATCCACGGCAATGACAGAAGGTTCATTTATCACCAAGCCGCGGCCTTCAATATAGACCAGAAGGCTCACTGTCCCTAAATCAATTCCTACATTCTGCATTTCTTCCCCCACTCTCCTCATGATAATTATATTAATCCTAAAAACATCCAATTATTTATAGTCCCTACTGTAATTTCGCCGTATTCATCAAGTCTCCTATGCTTTATCATATCCAAATAATGCATATAACAGCCTGTAAGACGTCGAAATCAGAAGATATAGAGTGGATTTTTTATGTTAAAATCATTTTATGGGGATATGTTGTCTTCTTTTGCCAGAATTATGTTAGGGCATTGCTTCGATGCCTCTTGGGTCATCGCCTCTATGACCTTGCCCATAAGACGCGAAAAAGGATATTGGCCAAAGTCCGCCACTGCAACAAATCCACTCTCCGCCAAATCACCCCTCTCCAGCCAAGGAGCAAACACCTCACTGTCCACACGACCACGCACAATATGTAAAGTCAGATGGAAATGAGTAAACGTGTGCCGAACACGATGTTCCGCACTCTGCCAGCACACCGGCCAATCCCCCCCTGGATCCGGCACTGCAGGATCAGCCCCACAAGCAGCTTTGTCCCCAGATCCAACCTCAACCCACGGAAACTCCCTGAGACCACTCAACAAGCTCCCTTGAACACGGCGCCGCACCAGCACACGCCCCTTTTCATCTTCCAGCCAGAAAACATATCCCCAGCGCTTCTTCTTTTCCCGGCGCTCTGTAACAGGATACCGTTCACATTCCCCTTCGCGATAAGCCCCGCACCCCCTCTGCCACGGGCACAGAGAACACCCCGGACTCTTGGGGCGGCATATCATAGCTCCCATATCCATAATGGCCGACGTATAATCCGCCATATCCTTGTCCGACACCGGCAGCAAATCCTGAGCCCAGCTCATCATCTGATCCTTAACAGTGCTCACAGGAACATCAACACAATACAAACGGCTTAAAATACGCGCCACATTGCCATCCACCGCCGCCGCGCGCATCCCAAAAGCCAAAGCCGCAATGCTGGCCGACGAGTAAGGCCCTATCCCCGGCAGTTTGCGCAACTCCTCCGGCCGCAAAGGTTTGGGGAAACATCCGCCATGTTCATCCCGCAGCACCTGAGCGCAGGTATGCAAATGGTGAGCCCGGCGATAATAACCAAGTCCCTGCCAATATCCGAGAACATCATCGACAGACGCCGATGCCAGCGTCGCTATATCAGGAAACCTCTCCATAAAGCGCGAAAAATAAGGAACAACCGTAACTACAGGAGTCTGTTGGAGCATAATCTCCGAAATCCACACAGCGTACGGATCAGGATGAGGCCCCTTCACGCGCCACGGCAGCTCCCGGCCCTGCTCAGCATACCACTTAAGTAATTCAGGAGCAAACTCACAGGCCGCCATAAGGGACTGGCGGGGAACACAGTTATGTCTGATAAAAATCCAAGCTCCTTTTATGTGGAAATATCTACCTCATCCCAATTTTCTTTCGTGATAAGCCAATTCAAAGTCTTGTGCCGTTCCATAACCACCCCAGGCTCCACACCCTTAGGAGCATCCAAAGAATTTATCTGCGCGTCGACACAAGTCCAGTCCAACCTATAGATAAAATCCGCTTCGTCCAAAACTTCATCCAGGGATCGTGCCTGAGCCTTGCGCATAAGATCTTCGAGAGACTGAAACTGATTCATAACGCTAAGAACCCTCTGCACATCGCACAGACCCTCCGGAAACGCCAGCTCGTCAACAATACCCAAGACCCATTCCAATACTAATAAATTCTCATATTGCCAAGAAAAATCTACAATATCCTTTTTCTCCATAGAGGGACTCTCCAAAAACTGTCTCTCTTTCGGCGAAAGATATCTATCGCAGCCAAACCGCTGTTTCACACTCTGCACCAGATTTTGCCCACTCTGTGCGGATCCCTTCGTCATGTGTTCGGCGTAAAGAGCCACAGCCAGAAGGCAGGCAGCACGCCCAGACATCTCTTCCAGCGGCCTTAGTGTACACTCCTCCGCACTCTCGATCACCGGCAGATATTCCAAAGAATAAATATCCCTTTCCCGTAACCGATTAAAACTCTTGTCACGCCGCGCCAACTGCTGGGGCGTTGCCCGATCCAAAAACCCCTCGGCATCTGAGCGCTCATAAGGCACAAATGAACTCACCTGAGTTTGCCCCCGCTCATCAAATACGACCTGAAAATCCGTGTTCAACAGAACGCTGCCATTCTCGGCCAGCAGCACCGCACTCAAAGGCTTAAAAATATCCCGCAGAGAAGTCATAACCATCTTCTGATCCTCAGTCGTCTCATAAGAATACGTCACAGCGACAAAACTGCGGGCAAAACTGATCTGATGAAGCACATTGAGTTTCAGCGTAGGCTCCTTCGTGTGCACACTATGAAAATGCTTCCAAACCGCTTCCTTCTGTTCTCTAATAAATTTCTCGTCAGTTTTCTGTGTTACAATCCCAATATTCATTTCCACCGTACCATTTTTCAAGCGCAGCGTGCTGCCCGCCCCAGAAGCATCCACCCCAAAATATCTGCAAAAACCACCCATCAAATCCTCTATGTCATCCTCCCAACACAGTAAAAAAACATTCTCAGAAACCATATGTTCGCCTCCTCATGGGCCTCCTGCCCATTAATATACTCACTCTGATTTTCTTCACTATACGCATTGTAATACAAATTAGCCAAAAACTCAAGGGAAAACGACACAGGGAAAACGACAAACGACACAGGGACACAGGGAAAACGACAGAGTGTCAATAACCTCTAAAAATGTCACCCCCTATCCGTGCTAATTATCTCTTGAAAATGTCACCCCCGCAGAGGATATCGATGTAAATAATTCCCATTTCTAA
>WRII01000086.1 GCA_009782825.1 Peptococcaceae bacterium | reverse complement strand
GCTGTACAAGCTGTTTTCCTCCTCGCTGGAAATTCTCGACGAGATGAGGCCAATCCGAATGATCGAGCATACGAACAGGGCCAAGACGATTACTCCGTTCGTGGGTGCGCAAATTGATATCTGTGAAGCGTTCGGCTTTGAGATACCTGAAGGATGCGCACCAGCATACACATCACGGCACAAACCTGCACGTAAGAGAGGCCGCCCGCCAAAGAAAACGGTCGAGCTGGATTCTTAGTAGAAAAAAAGGAAAACTCAGAATATCGAAGCTTTTAAGAAAATAGATGATTATTCTCCGTTAACAGCATTGGAAAGTTTGGAACAACTAGTTATTTGGGGGCCAATACTAGGACTTACTCCGATAAAAGATTTGGAGTTTTTACGCGGGATTATTAATCTACGTTCCATTTCAATTGGTAATGCGACCATCAGAAAAAAATATACTTCGGAGGAGCTTGCTGTACTTCGCACAGATTTGCCAAACTTAATGGACATTGATAATTGTATATTTAAAATTTGAATAAAGGGGTATGCACAGGAAATTTACGGAGATTACCCTGCGATATTGGAGGAAGTTAGACAGGCACTTGGATTTTAGGAGGAGTGAAAATGAGGATCAAATACAGGTGTATATTTAGCAGTAGAGATAAGGGTTTTGATATTGCAGCTTTTTTGACTCAACAAGGAGTCAAGTATGATTGTTGTGAAGAGCTTACTATTTTTGAACTTTTTGAGGAGCAGGCAAACTTCGATACTATATTGAATCGCCTTGAACCATATGGCCTTTTAAGAAATCCGCCAGTAGCTACCTATACGAAAAATGAAATCAACGCAGCACAATGGCTAAGCGTTAGGAGTACTTGGCGAAGCTTATATCCTCAGCCCGAAGAAAAGAGTGCCTATAAATTTTCAACATATGATTCATCCAATTACTGCGAAAAATGCGGATATGGTTTGATTCAAAAGGAAAATTTCATGTTGAAAAAAGAACCTAAATGGGGCTCCAGAAACTTTTTGATGATAAACTGGATTCATGACGAGTTCTTTATCTCAAAAAAGGCGGAAATATTTTTAATGGCCAGTGATCTTACAGGATTTGATATTTACGATGTATTTAGCAAATCAAAAAATGTTATGGAGGGGGTTAAGCAAATTTTTGTAAGATATTATCTTGATTACGGTTTAAAACCTGAGTCAATAAAAGAAGAATTGCATTGTACAAGATGTAACTATATCAAAATTATGGCTAATCCGGTAATTTATTATGACAACAAAGTATTCGAAAACATTGATTGTGATATAGTGAAAACAAAAGAAATGTTCGGAGAAATTACTTGTTGTAGCAAAATTATTATATCCCATAAGTTCTACAAAGCTATAACTAACACAAAACTCGATAGAGGTCTTGTATTTGAACCCGTTAATTTAGTGTAAAAGCCCGCCGTTCGCACACCCAACCCAAAGTCGGCTGTAAACTTGTCCAGCGTTTCAAGCCAATCACGCATATACATAGGCTTGTGCATTTCTGCTTTAAGTTCCGCCATATCAAAGAAAGCGTTCACCATTCGGCGCAAGGCGAAGAGTTCTTTTTCGGTCATATAATTCTTTGCAACCGTAACTTCGCTTTTAACGGGGTGGTCACCCTTAAATGTTGTCAGACCCATAAAAGACAGCTCGGCGTTGGCAAAACCGCCGTTGCCCACTGCCGGAACTGTGTGCCTTTTTGCGATTTCACTCGATAACCCACAGCAATGATAACATCAAGGTTATAAAAGGTCACAAGCTTATCGGAATTTGCAATGTGCATTTTTTGCACATTGCTTTTTTCGTCAAGCTCGCCCTCTGTAAAAATATTGTTAATGTGCTTAGTATAACCGAACGCTCTCGTCTGAAGGCTTCGGCGATTTGCGCTTATGTCAGCCAAAGTATCCGAAAAGAGTTCTTCACGCATATTGCGGATCCACGTTGCACCATCGCTTATCAGCACCGTCTTCTCGTATGTCCCATAGCCGTTTTTCAAGGCACAGGAGTTTAAGACCCTCGGAATCTTTGTGGACGTGCCATCCTGCCATTTTCGGGCTTTTCCTTTGTGGAATTTTCTAGTACAATAACAGGGTTGAGGGCACTGAAAATAATCAACTTGCGATAAAGACAGCACGGAGTATCATTACGGAGTGCCAGTTACTTATTCTTAGGGAAACAGAGGTGTATCCATGGGATATTCTAACGGGGTGGGGCTGATTATGACACCCGGACCGACTATGGTGAGAGAAAATGTGCGGCTGGCGCGAGCCTGTGATGAAACGAATCCGGATCTTGATCCGCGTTTTTTTGAGTTTTATCGGGAGACGTGTGACAAGCTGGCGCGGATTCTTAGAACGGATAATGAGGTTCGTATTTTGAGCGGCGAAGGGATTTTGGGCCTTGAGGCGGCTTGTGCTTCTTTGTGCGAGCCGGGGGACCGGGTGCTGGTGCTGGAGAATGGTATTTTTGGGGAGGGGTTCGCTGATTTTGTCCGGATGTATGGCGGCGAGGCTGTGTTTTTTCACGGCGATCCCCGGCGGGGGCTGGATGTGGAGGAACTGAAACAGTTTTTGGCCCTGGACAGCGATTTCAAATTTGCGACGCTGGTTCATTGTGATACGCCGACCGGGGTGCTTAATGATATTGCGGCGCTGTGCCCGGTGTTGCGCGAGAGAGGGATTTTGACTGTGGTGGATAGTGTTTCGTCTATGGCGGGGCATGTGATTGAGACGGATACGTGGCGGGTGGATATTTTGCTGGGGGGATCCCAGAAGGCTTTTTCGGCGCCTCCCGGGTTGACGTTTCTGAGTATCAGTGATGATGCGTTTCGGGGTATGAGGGAAAGAAAGACGCCTATCGCGTCTTATTATGCCAATCTGGCTTTGTGGGAAGATTATGATATGAAAAAGTGGTTCCCTTATACCATGCCGGTCAGCGATATCCGGGGTTTGAGTGTGGCGGCGGACAACATTCTGGCGGACAACATCCTGGCGGAAGAGAATATCTTTGTGCGCCATGCCCGTATGGGCGGAGCGGTTCGGGAGGCTGTGACGAGAGCGGGGTTGAGGTTGTATTTGGAGAAGGATTTCAGTGATACGGTCACAGTGATTGAGGCGCCTGCGGGAGTGGAGGTTGAGGCTGTCCGGCAGAGGATGTTGGAGGATTACGGGGTGATGATTGCTGGGTCGTTTGGGTTTTTAGCGGACAAGGTTTTTCGCATTGCCCATATGGGGGAAAGCGCCCGGCCGCAGGTGATGAGAGTGACTCTGAATGCGTTTCAAAAGGCGCTGGAGGGGTGCGGGGATGTCTGTCAGGGGGAGGGCGTCAACCCGGGGGATTTGGTGGAGGGGTTTGATCAGGCTTGGGAGCGGGGCGGCGCTAAGGGCCTGTAACTCCCGATCAAGAAGTTTATAACCGCAATAATTCATAACCGCAATACAATTGACAAAACATCTATTTTGCGGTATTGTTGATCAGCGGGCGGGTGATTAATATGATTTTAAGACCCACATATCTTGAGAAAATATCGGCGTATAGTGACACGCCTTTTGTCAAGGTTCTGTCAGGTGTTCGGCGCAGCGGCAAGTCCACTATTTTAAAGATGGTAGCGGGCAAGCTGCGTGAACGTGGGATAGATGAGGAAAGGATTCTTACGTATAGTTTTGATTCTCTCGAACACGAGAATATCAAAACTGCGAAATCCTTATACGATGAACTAAAAGGTCCTTTGTCAAAAGGCGGTAAAACCTACCTGCTCTTGGACGAGATACAAGAGGTTGAAGATTGGGAAAAAGCTGTTAATTCTTTCATGGCCGATTTTGATGTGGATATCTATGTAACAGGGTCAAACTCGCGCATGATGTCATCGGAGATTTCTACTTATTTAACGGGAAGATATATATCTTTTCGCATATTACCCCTGTCCTTTGAGGAATATCTGATATTTCGCAAACAGTATGGAACAGAGAGCCATTTGTACACCGAATTTGCGCGGTATATGCGGTTCGGGGGATTTCCGGCGATCCATCTGCAGGAGTATGCACTTGATGAAGCGTACACCATTGTAAAAGATATCTACAATTCAACGATTTTTACTGACATTGTAAAGCGCAGTCAGATTCGCAAGGTGGATCAATTGGAGCGGATCGTGCAATTTGCTTTTGATAATATAGGCAGAACCTTTTCCGCCGCTGCCATCTCTAAATACCTTAAATCCGAAAACCGTGCCATTGACAATGAAACAGTGTATAATTATTTGAGTAAGCTGGAGAACGCCTTCATTCTGCACCGGTGTTCGCGCTATGATATTGGGGGCAAAGAAATTCTGAAAACTCAGGAAAAATTCTTTGTGTGTGATCCTGCCATGCGGTACAGCGTATTAGGGTATACGTCGGACAGCGTGGCCGCCATGCTTGAAAATATTGTATACTTGGAACTGTTGCGCCGTGGCTATGATGTCTATATCGGACACGTGCCTGGGGGAGAGATTGATTTTGTGGCGAGACGTCAGGAGAATAAACTGTATATCCAAATAGCTCAAAAGAGTGACCGTATAGAAACTGAGGAGCGGGAGTACGGGCGGCTTTTGCATATCCGTGACAACTACCCTAAATATGTACTTCGCATGGATGAGTTTGCGGGCGGCAACCATGAGGGAATCAAAACCATGCATGTGGCGGATTTTCTACTGTCAGGGGGATATTGATATGATGGTGCTGAACCGACCCGATTATATGAAGCGGCTGATTGAGTATCAGGATAAAGATATTGTAAAGATTGTGACAGGGATACGCCGCAGTGGTAAATCAACCCTGCTTGACCTTTTTGAGGATCATCTCCTTAATAGTGGTGTCCCGCAAGAACAAATCATCCATATGAATATGGAATCCCTACATTATCGGGATTTATCCAACTATATTTCTTTCTATGAGTATGTAAGCGGAAAAATTGTCGCAGGCGAAAAAAACTACTTGATATTTGACGAGCTCCAAACTGTCGAACACTGGGAAAAAGCAATAGAATCTTTTCGTCTTGACTATGATGTTGATATATATATCACGAGATCAAACGCTTATATGCTGTCTTCTGAATTCTCCACGCTTCTTTCGGGACGTTATGTTGAGATTCGAATGTTGCCGCTGTCCTTCAAAGAGTTCCTACTATTCTATGAATTTGCCCCTCATATAACAATAGATGATAAATTTCAGAAATACCTCCAATTTGGCGGTATGCCCATACTCCGCCAGTTTCAGTTTAATGAGGCGAGGAGTTTTGAGGCGTTAGAGGGGATCTACCATACGGTCATCCTTCGGGATGTGCTGGAACGTAACCGGACGGCCGACCAAGCGCTTCTGCAAAAGCTGGTTCTTTTCCTATGCAGTAATATTGGCAGTATGAACTCGCCGAACAATATTGGGAATGTGTTATCGCAGGAAGGCGATATACAAAGCGTTAAAAAAATAACAGGCAAAAGCCTCGCGGGCAGAACGGTTGAAAAGTATATCCGCATGTTAAGAAACGCGTTTGTCTTTTATCCTATAGATCATATTGTCGATGGATAAAAGTTATCTTACATCATACGATGGTATTCAATCGAAGAATATTATTGACTTTTTACTGTCGGACTGATGAGACACTTATGAAGTATGGGGCAGGAGCCAGGGGGAGTTACGGGCATGGAGCATGCCACACGATGCCAACGCCATAGCCGGCGTAAATCAGCGGCCTTTTTATCGATGGGATGTAAAGTCAATCAAACGGAGATAGAGGGTTTGACGGAGCTGTTTCGTCAGGCGGGATATGCGATTCTGGATGGCCAAGTTTTAAAGGGCCAAACCTCAGGGGCTCTTTCGGAGAGGCCCCGGGTTTTCATTATTAATACCTGTGCGGTAACAGCCGTGGCGGAGGGAAAGTCCCGGCGTCTAATCCGCCGGGTGGTGAGAGAGAATCCGGAAAGTATTGTGGCAGTGATGGGGTGTTTTAGCCAATTGGCGCTTGAACAGGTGAAGGCCTTGGGCGCTCATATTGTGATCGGAACGCGGGAACGCCGGTCTTTGTTGACTGATGTGGAAGGGGCTCTGAAGGAGAAGATCTCTCAAGGATCTGAGATTATGCCCTTTGAGGAGGAAGAGGCTGTTCTTTTTGAGGAACTTCCTCGCCTGAGCCGGGAAAAACATGTCCGTGCGACCGTAAAGATTCAGGATGGCTGTAATCAACGGTGTTCCTATTGCACAGTCCCAGCGGCTCGCGGCCCTTCGCGAAGCCGTCAGCCTGAGCGGGTTCTTGATGAAGTGAAGAGCCTGTTGGAGCAGGGGCATAAAGAGATTATTCTAACAGGGATTCACTTGGGGTGTTACGGACGCGACTTCGATCAGTCTTCGGCCGATATCATTTCTTTGGCTGATCTTATTGATCAGATTGCGCCACTGCCTGGGCTAGTTCGCCTGAGGCTGAGTTCTTTGGAATCTACTGAGATTGGTGCTGAGCTGCTGGAGGTTCTGAAAGTCCATAGGGATGTTATGTGCCCTCATTTCCATATTCCGTTGCAGAGCGGTTCGGACAGGGTACTGGCGCGTATGGAAAGGCCGTATTCTTGCGCCGGCTACTTGGGCGCGCTGAAAGAGATCCGTCAGATTTTTCCGGATGCGGCGATTACGACAGATATTATGGCCGGATTTCCGGGAGAGGCTGAGGAGGATGCTGAGGCGGCTTTGAGTATGGTGGAAGAGTGTGGTTTTGCTGATATTCATGCTTTTGGGTTTTCGGCGCGGCCGGGAACTGCCGCCGCTCATATGAAGGGACAGGTTCCGGCCAAGGTTAAAGAGGCGCGTGTCAGAGCGTTGATTGAGTGTGGCCGCAAAGTTCGTGCCGCCTATCTACAGAGATTTTATGGCCAGGTGGTGGAAGTCCTGATAGAGGGTGTGGATGAAAAAGGGGCTCGAGGCTATACGCGCAATTATATTTGTGTGGATATTCCGGCGCAATTGTGTCGTGAGGGGTGGCAGAGTGGCGATCTGGTGGAGGTGTTGCTGGCGCCGTCCATGGTGGGGGCAGGCGGGGAATGAGGGATACGGAAGGGGGCGGTAAGAGGGGCAGAGGGCGGCGGAGGGGCAGAAAGGGGCGAAGTCATGAATATCGCATATTCCAACAAACTCACAGTGGAACAGTATATGATGCTGTTGGAATCCGTGGGATGGTTGAATTTTCACCCATCCCATAGATTGGAAAAATCACAAGCTCAAACGGGCCTTGAAAACAGTGTTGTATTTGTTGCTGAGAATAACGGAAATCCTGTGGGGATTACGAGAATTGTAACGGATGGCGGCTATATTGCCATTATTGCTGATGTCATTGTTCATCCTGACTATCAGGGGAAAGGGATTGGCAGGGCGCTTATGCAACGTGCTGTGGACTCCCTTGTGGATGGGCTGCCTGCTGGGTCGTGCATCAACATCAGCGTGATGTCAGCAAAGGGCAAAGAGGGTTTTTATGAGAAGTTTGGATTTGTTAAGCGTCCAAATGAGGTGTATGGAAATGGGATGTCTTTGTTTTATAACTTTGTGACACCGGGGAATGAGGGATCATAGGCATCATGGGGGGGATTAGTATGGGGGATAAGCTGCTGCTAATCTATGAGGCGCTGCTGGCCCGTTACGGTCAGCTGCACTGGTGGCCTGCAAAAACACCTTACGAGGTTATTGTTGGGGCGGTTTTGACACAGAATACGGCATGGAGCAATGTTGAAAAGGCCATCGCCAATTTTGGGGATACCCTCACACCCGAAGCCGTGATGGACGCGGATCTTTCTGAGTTGACGAAACTGATCCGCCCTGCGGGGTTTTTCAATCAAAAAGCGGTATATCTGAAGGCGGTTACGGCTTGGTTTGCGAGGTATGATTTTGATGTGCCTGCCGTTCAACGTGAATCCCTTTCTAAAGTGCGGGCTGAGCTGCTCTCGGTTAAGGGTGTCGGGTGTGAAACTGCTGATTCAATATTGCTGTATGCTTTCGGCTTTCCGACTTTTGTCGTAGATGCCTACACGATTCGGCTCTGTGAACGGTACCCGATTGAAGCAGGAAAAAACTATGCTGCGGTTAAGGATTTTTTTGAGAGGAATTTTCCTCGAAGCGTCGAAGGCTATAACACCTTTCATGCGTTAATCGTCATCAACGCGAAGGAGCATTGCCGCAAGAAACCTGTATGCTGTGAGTGTCCGCTTAACGAACCTTGCAGGAAGTATGGATTGTGAGAAGTTGGGTCTTATACGAAGGGAGGATTTAATATCCATGGATGACTGTATTTTTTGTAAAATTGTACGCAAAGAGATTCCCGCTGACGTATGTTATGAAGATGAGCATGTTATCGCTTTTAAAGACATCAATCCTGTGGCCCCGGTGCATATTCTGGTGGTTCCGAAGGAGCATATTGTTTCGCTGAATGAGGCGACACCAGAGAATGCTGATATTTTTGGGCATATGGCCGTGGTGATCAAGCAGGTAAGCTGTGAGGCGGGTGTGGCTGAATCAGGATATCGCGTCGTGATCAATACTGGAAAAGATGGGGGACAAGTTGTCCATCATATTCATGCTCATGTGATTGGCGGCAGGATTTTGGGGGCTACGATTCTCTGATAGGGGAGGAAAAATTTTATGAAAAAATTGCCGTTTATTATGATATGTACACTACTCTCATCGTCTTGTCGTCCTCTTGGAGGTTATGGAACATATGGATAAAGACGGAAAATCATTGGGAATTCGTGGATATTAATAAAAAATGAGGAAAAATAATTCGCGAAAAGGCCTGACCAGAGCTTGACGTGTCCTTGCTTATCCAGTATAATAGGTTCAGGTCTTTGACAGAGTCGTTGAAGTCAGTGTTTGGTTTTTGCATTTTAGGATAGGAGCAATCCAGTGGAGGGAGGGATAAAAATGAGCGAAGTGAGAGTGGGCAAGAACGAATCCCTGGATTCCGCGCTCCGTAGGTTTAAGAGAAATTGCCAGCGATCAGGTGTTTTATCTGAGGCGCGTAAGCATGAGCATTATGAAAAGCCAAGTGTTAAGCGAAAAAAGAAATCTGAAGCTGCGCGGAAGCGTAAGACGAAATAATAGGATGTGTTGAGGGTTAGGGAAGAGAAATCGGGCCTTGTTCGGTTTCTCTTTCTCTGCGGTGTAGGGGACTGGGGTATGTGTAATTCAAGGTAATTCAAGAAATAGTCCTTGACAAGTTCAGGAAGCTTTCTTATAATACGAGTAATTTTGTGATTTCATGAGAGCTGGCTTCTCCTTGTGAAAACAGAAGTGGGAAGTATATTTTCTGGGCTGATGCGCATAATGTTTGGAATAACAAGCTGAAGAATATCAGCCTCGCTGAAGATGCCGGCTTCGCCGAAGGATGTCAGCCTCGCTGAAGGATGTCAGCTTCAATGAAGAACGAAATAATGCCATCGTTTGGAGGAAAGAGGAGGGTCCCGATATGGTTGATGAAAAGGAAGTCATTTTAACGCATGACGGCTTGCTCAAGCTCGAAGAGGAATTGGAGTTCTTAAAGACGCACAAGCGGCGCGAAGTGGCGGACCGCATCAAGCAGGCTATTGAATTTGGGGATATATCTGAAAATTCAGAATATGAGGACGCGAAAAACGAGCAGGCTTTTATTGAAGGACGTATTATCACTCTGGAAAAGATGCTGCGCAATGTTCGGGTGATTGATGGGAATGAGGGGGCGGCTCGTAACGAGGTTGTCCTAGGCAGCACTATTGTTATCAGAGATGTGGAATATGCTGATGAGGTTCAATATACGATTGTGGGCTCGGCGGAAGCGGATCCGGGGTCAAACCGGATATCTAACGAGTCTCCTGTGGGCAAGGCCGTTTTGGGGCAAATTAAGGGCAGTATTGTTGAGGTCACAGTGCCGGTGGGCGTGCTGCGCTACGAGATTGTGGATATTAGATAACGTGGTCTCCGGCCGTAAGGGGCTGTAACTAAATAAGTTTGACATTAGGCCGCCGGATTTTTGTCGACAGGCAAGGCGAAAATCCGCAGGCAACCTGGAAGGTTTTCAAGGATTTTCAACGAAACATGGCGGCAAAAAGAC
>WRII01000085.1 GCA_009782825.1 Peptococcaceae bacterium | reverse complement strand
GCTGTACAAGCTGTTTTCCTCCTCGCTGGAAATTCTCGACGAGATGAGGCCAATCCGAATGATCGAGCATACGAACAGGGCCAAGACGATTACTCCGTTCGTGGGTGCGCAAATTGATATCTGCGAAGCGTTCGGCTTTGAGAATGCATAAAAATTTACACATCTGGGCAAATTGAACGGCAAATAAAATTGTCTGGATGGGTAAAATGATTTATTATCGTGTAAGGATCCCTCACCGTGAAGGATGGAAATATTTTCGAACAGAAGAAGAAGCGGGAAAGTATGGAGCCGTGGAAGTCGTGACTCTTGAAGATAAGGCGGAGATAGATATGATTGAGGTGGTCTTGGCTCATGATGAAAAGGAAGCTGCTCTTGAAAGGGAGTGGATAGAAAAATATAAAGACCTTTAGGGAATTCAGCTGCGCAAAATTCAGCTGCGCAACTTGTGACGCAAACGGACTGACGCTATAATGAAGTGTATTAGGGAGCTCAGGGAGCTTAGGGAGCAAACCAGGAAAGGATTTTTAAGATAAAAAATGAGGTGAATACCTATGTGTCCCGTCAAACTCATAGCTACAGCGGCGTTTGGCTTGGAATCCTTAGTGGCTCGTGAATTGTCTGATTTGGGGTATGGCGAAAACTCGGTGGAAAATGGCCGGGTGTCTTTTGCGGCGCCGGAAGAGGCGCTTTGTCGCAGCAATCTGTGGCTGCGCTGCGCTGACCGGGTGCTGCTGGTGATGGGGGAGTTTGTGGCGCGGAGTTTTGAGGAGCTCTTTCAAGGGGTACGGGCTCTGCCTTGGGAGGCATGGCTGGGGCGGGACGCGCGCTTTCCGGTTACGGGAAGCTCGGTGAAATCCCAGCTGCATAGTGTGCCGGACTGTCAGGCTATTATCAAAAAGGCTGTGGTGGAACGGCTGAAGTCGGTTTACCATGAGTCGTGGTTTCCGGAGGAGGGGCCGCTGTTTCCAATTCGTTTTTTTCTGCTTAAGGATAAGGTGACGGTGTGTTTTGACACGTCGGGGCAGGGGTTGCATAAACGGGGTTATCGTGCGTTGGCGGGGGAGGCGCCGTTGAAGGAGACGTTGGCGGCGGCTATGATCCGGCTCAGCCGGTGGCGTGAGGATCGCGCCCTGATTGATCCTTGCTGCGGCACGGGGACGATTCCGATTGAGGCGGCCCTGATGGCGCTGAACCGGGCGCCGGGGTTGGGACGGGATTTTGTGGCGGAGGCGTGGCCGGCTTTGAGGACGGATCTTTGGGTTCGGGCAAGGGAGGAGGCGCGGGATTTGGTTCGTAATGTGAAATGCTCTATTTATGGATCGGATATTGATGATGCGGCCTTGGGGTTAGCCCGCCGGCACGCTCGGGAGGCGGGGGTGGAGGGGAAGGTGTTTTTTCAGAGGCTGGCGGCGGGGGAGACGCGTTCACGGTTTTCTTATGGACATTTGATTACCAATCCCCCTTATGGGCGGAGGTTGGCCGGTAATGTGCAGTGTGCGAATGGACAGATGAAGGAGATCGCCTGCGATGTGCAAGTTGTGAAGAATGGGGCGGATATGGGGGAGGTGACAGAGGTGTACCGGGAGTTGGGTATGGCTTTGGAGGCTTTGCCTACATGGTCGCTGCATTTTTTAACGGCGTTGGTGAGGCCGGAACAGTTTATCGGGCGGCGTTGGGATAAGAGCCGCAAGCTCTATAATGGGCGCATTGAGTGTCATTATTATCAGTTTTTTGGGCCAAAGCCGCCGCCGCGGCGAGTGGAAGGGATTCACGAAATTTTGGAGTGAAGAGGCCGGAGGCATTGATATGGTTTTTTGGAAGTCAGGAGGGCCTATGAGAACAGTCACAGCTAAAGAGATTTTTTCAAAGGGCGCAGAGCTTATGGGTTCTGAGGTGCGTTTGGAGGGGTGGGTGCGAACTGTACGCGCGTCGCGGGAGTTTGGCTTTATCGAGTGTAATGATGGGAGTTTTTTTCTCAATGTGCAGGTTGTTTATGGGGCGGAGTTGCCTAATTTTAATGAGGCGGCCCGGCTCAGTGTGGGGTCTTCTATCCGGGTGGAGGGGGTTTTGGCGGAGTCGCCGGGGGTCAATCAGCCTTTTGAGGTTCAGGCGCGTTCTTTGGAGGTTGTGACGGTGTGTCCGCCGGAGTATCCGTTGCAGAAGAAGCGTCATAGCATGGAGTTTTTGCGGACGATTGCGCATCTTCGGCCGCGGACGAATACTTTTGCGGCTGTGTTTCGTGTGCGGAGTGTGCTGGCTTATGCGGTGCACCGATTCTTTCAGGAACGGGGCTTTGTTCATGTTCATGCGCCGATTATTACGGCGAGTGACGCGGAGGGTGCGGGGGAGATGTTTCGGGTGACGACGGGACAGGAACGGAGAATGGGCGCCGCGGAGGATTTTTTCGGGCGGGAGGCGCATTTGACTGTGAGTGGACAGCTGAATGCGGAGGCTTTTTGCTTGGCGTTTAAAAATGTTTATACTTTTGGGCCGACGTTTCGGGCGGAGAATTCTAATACGGCCCGACATGCGGCGGAGTTTTGGATGATTGAGCCGGAGGTGGCTTTTACGGATTTGGCGGGGGTGTGCCGATTGGCGGAGGAGATGATGAAGTTCTTGATTCGGGCGGCTTTTGAGGAGTGCCCGGAGGAGATGGAGTTTTTTGGTAAGTTTGTGGATAAGTCGCTGACGGAGAGGCTGAATAAGGTGCTGGCGTCGGAGTTTGCTTCTGTGACGTATACGGAGGCGGTGGATGTGCTGTTGGAATCGGGGCAGGATTTTGAGTTTCCGGTGGCGTGGGGGCGGGATCTGCAGTCGGAGCATGAACGGTATCTGACGGAGCAGGTTTTTGGCAAGCCGGTTTTTTTGACGGACTATCCCCGGGATATTAAGGCGTTTTATATGAGGCAAAATGACGATGGCCGGACGGTGGCGGCTATGGATCTGCTGGCGCCGGGGGTGGGGGAGATTATTGGCGGGAGTCAGCGTGAGGAGAGGGTGGAGTGTTTGGAGAGGCGTTTTGATGAGCTGGGGTTGGACAGGGGGTCTTATCAATGGTATGTGGATCTGCGTGCTTTTGGCGGTGTGCCCCATGGGGGGTTTGGGCTGGGGTTTGAGCGTCTGTTGATGTATGTGACGGGGATGAGCAATATCCGTGATGTGATCCCGTTTCCGCGGACGGTAAGATCGGTGGAGTTTTAGTTACAGCCCCTTAGATAGATGCTGGAAACGGCCAAGAAAGATTAATAATAATTTTATGTCTACGATAAAAAGAAAGGATTTTGAAATATTTAAAAGTTCAACAAAAAATCTACAACATTGATCTGTTCAATGCCGTCTTGGCCGATGGGCAATTCATCCATCGTAAGTACATATTTGGGGTAGTGATCTTTGATTTTATTAAGAGAGCCAAATTCACGGTCAAAGGTGGCAGGGTCCATTACACTGGCAGCAACCTGATAATAGATTCTCTTGTCTTTGGCCGTTGCGATAAAATCAATTTCTAAATCGCCCACTTTGCCGATCTGTACCGTATACCCGCGCCGGATCAGCTCCAAATAAACAATGTTCTCCAAAATCCTGCCAATATCACGGTCGCGGTTCCCAAGCACCAAATGACGCAGGCTCATATCTGTTACATAATATTTTTCCAGCGATTTCAAATGCTGTTTGCCTTTTATATCATATCGTGGCGCTTTATATAAAACATAGGCATCCATAAGAGCGCCAATATAGTTTTCTACAGTTATGGAGGTTGTTTTTCGTCCATAAGAGGTCAGGCTGTCGGCAACCTTATTGGAAGATACAATATTGCCGATGTTATCAAACAGAAAACACGCCATGCTTTCTAAAATGCTCACATCGTTTATCTTTTTTCTGGCAACAATGTCTTTCAACAGCACTGTGTTGTAGATTCCACGCACATAATCGGAACGCACATCATCGTCGGTGATCATTGCGGCCTGAGGGAATGCGCCGTTTTTGTAAAATGACGTGAACGCCTCTCGTTTATCTCCCCCTTTCAGCTCATAGTATTCCGCAAAGGACAGGGGCAGCATGTTGATTTCAATGTATCGTCCGGATAGCAGGGTCGCCAGATCTCCCGACAGCATGTGCGCATTGGAACCGGTGATGTAAACGTCCACATGGTCTTTGATATACAGACTATCCACAGCTTTTTGAAACTTCGGCACATTCTGAACTTCATCCAGAAAAACATAGGTCTTCTGGCCTGGCGCCAGGCGTTTCGTTATATAGTCATAAAGCTTATGGTAATCCAGCAGGAATTCATAGTGTATATCTTCAAAGTTAATGGAGATGATTTGGTTGTCATTGACGCCGTTTTTTTTCAGATAGGTTTGAAACATTTCCAGAAGTGTGGATTTCCCGCAGCGCCGGATGCCTGTGATGACCCGGATAATCTTCTCATCCTTCATTTTGATGAGTTTATCCATGTACTGCTTGCGCGGAACCATGACATCCCTCCTTTTTCTATAGGATATCATATTTTAAGAAAAAATCAAGAGTTTTTAAAATACATCATGAAAAAACATATAAAAATGCAAGTTTCTTAAAGTCCCTTAATAACTTTTGAAGAAGGAAGGAAGTAGAACATGGGAATATTTCAAACATTAATTGTATCTTGCTGCCAATTGTCGGGGTTCCGGGCATTCTGGCCACAACAGTCAGTCATCAACTCAATACCGCGCCCAAAACCAGTATCCCTTCATTTTCCGCATAAATCTCATCAAACTGATTTATGGGCAGGGGGTTGACGCCATATCCGGCTTCTATGGTATACCCCGGCCGGCTATAAGTCTGCAAAAACCAGTCCTTATACCCGGCAAAACTGGAGGTATAGGGTACATCCGAAATGGCGTATCCACTGACTCGGGCAAACTGCTGCGCAATAGGCAGAGATTCATCGGGGGCATAATCCAGGAACTGCCAGTAAATCTCTTTTCCTTGAGTATGATAGGCTGCAATCAATCTGAAATCATGATTCACAGTGAAATTATACACAGATCTGGCTTCTGAAGCATAGAGAGGTTCCGGGCCCACATAATCACGAGGCGCCGGAGAAACATACCCTTGGGCAAATTTTATTTCCTGGGCATTTTGCCAGCCGGCAGGGAATTGAAGGTTCAGATCGATGCCCTCTATATTGGCCTTCCATCCCCTGGGAAACGGGATATTGGGATAATTGGCGGCGATTTTTTCCGCGTCCGTATACGCGGCGCTTCCGGGCCTGATTCCCCCGGTGACCAAGTCGACACCGTCTGGATTCACCATAGGGACCAGATAGATTGAAACATTATTAAAAATTTCTCGTGCGCTATACCCTTGTATCGTCGAGCTGTTTGTATAAGCCAAGGCAAAGGTCTCCAAAAATTTCATGAGAACAGGTGTTGTGATCCATTCATTGCCATGGAAAGAGGCATTGTAAAAGACCTCTTTAGTCCCTCTGCCAATTCGAATGTAGAAAATCTTTTGACATAAAGAGCTGTGGCCGACAGTGCCGATCTGCAGGAAAGGATAGATAGTTTTTAGTGCGTCAAGATTCAATTTTAAGATATCGTAGCTGTAACTTATATTTGTAGACACAACAGCCCCTAAAGGGACAATGATTTTTTGACCTGCGCGCAAATTATAGACATTTATTCCCGGATTGGCGGTTAAAATCCGCTCCACCGTTGTTCTGTAGGCATTGGCGAGTGTGAAGATCGTGTCTCCGCCTGTTATGCTATGAACATCATAGCCGTTGATGTAGGGACATAATGCATACCATGTACTGGCGCCGACACTTCCATCCGCCATTAATCCATGCCGGTTTTGAAATGAGATAACAGCATTTGCGGTCATGGCTCCGAAAATCCCGTCGATGTTCTCCGCATAAAGATTGAGCCTGTGCAGGGCGCTTTGTAAGAGTTCCACTAAAGGCCCTTGAGAACCTGTTCGCAGAGTCTCCATAACAGCCTCACCTCAAAACATAAAATTTGTGATACAGATCCTGATCCTCTCATTGTATTATATGATAAGGAGGGAGGGAGAATACTCTCTTGTCATGCGAAAAAGTCCAACGAAAAAGTCCAACTTTCAAAAAGGAGGCTGCAACAGCCCCCTTTTCAATATCTTGGCAATGTGGATTCAGGGTATATTCAAGAGGCTTGACTGCGTATGGACCCGCGCTGGAAATTCACTGATTGCACCGTTTCACCGTCCACCACAAAGTATCCGTCATACTCTAACGCCAACGTCTTCAAATCACGTTTTTGACTTATGGGACTCGTCCCGAACGCATCTCGGATTTTATACCCCTGCGGCATTTGATTTGGGGTCAGAAACTCCTGACACAACTTATGCACTCTCACAATGACTTCCTCTTTTCTACCTTGGAAATTCGGCTGCAAGACAATGTGAACAACAGGCGTTTTTCTCCCGTTGATTTCGAGACCTACAACCTCGCACTCCAATACCGCTGTGTCTTTATAGACAACCCGTTCTATATAAAACAGATACACCTTAGAACCGTCCGGCCCAATAACCCAATCATCCGCCCGGCCCAAAATATCATAATTGCCATTATCGTCACAAATCCCCATGTCTAGTGTCTTGGCATACCCGTCTTCAGTGAAAAAGGCCTTGGTCAGTTCCGGCTGTTTATAATAGCCTTTCATAATGCAGGGCGTTTTAAGCTGAATATTGCCGAGGACATTGTTGCCCACCTCATGGCCATTATCGTCAACAATTCTCGCCAGGGCGCCGCGCATAGGGGGCCCTACTTTGTTCAACAGTTCGGGAGCGTGCCGGGTAAGAAAGACCACAGGGCCGACTTCACTCATTCCGTAAGCGACAACCAAATAGGGATTTTGCACTCCTAAGCGTACCATAGTTTTGTTGACATTACGCGCCATTTCTTCGCTGACAGGCTCACCGCCGCAGTAGGCCCATCTTAAATGAGGAAGTGAGCCATCCGGCAGATCACTGAGAGGGAAAGTCGCATAGTGGCTTGGCGCCGCTATGGCAAAAGTCGCTTTCGTGTGATACAAATCGCTGACAAAAGTGGTTTTATCATAGATAGGTTGAAAGACCATTGTGACCCCATAAAAACCAGGCATAATCACATTATGCACCAAGCCGGTCGGATGATTGGGGGGGACTACGACCAGAAACCTGTCTCCGCGCTTGTGATCCAAGTCACCGTTTTGATTGTATACGCGCGCCAGGGAAAGGAACTCCTCATTTGTTTTCTCAACCCCTTTAGGGATACCAGTCGAGCCGCCTGTGTACAACACCACAGCGCTATCTCCTTTTGTATAACGGGAAGGCACTGTTTCCGTGCTCTGTCTGCCAATAGACAGAAAATCATCCAAAGAGAGTACATTAACCTGCGGCAAAGCCGCTTTAATCTTGGGGACTGCAGTTGCTTCTTTTAAAAGGGCGCGAATGGGTGCGGACACATAATCAGCAATTTTATCAACATAATCAGCAAGAGACACAACAACAATGTTCTTCAAGGCTGTTGTTTTGATTCCTTCAGATACGCTGGGGAAGAAGATGTCCAGCAAAACCAAAATCTCCGTGTCGTTTGTTTCAAGATATTTCTTAGGATCTGAGGACATTACCGTATGGCTGACATAATTTACTCTCACGCCAATTTTGTTCAGGGCGTAGAAAACAAAAGCAGCAGAAGGCAGCGCCAGCAAAGAGACCGTGACAGACCTTGTTGTGTCCGGCAACATTGCCATGAAAGCCCGCGCGTAAACGTCAATGATTTCATCCATCTCTTTATAAGTTATCTGATTGCCAAAGTATTCAATAGCCGGCAAATCGCCATGATCGGCGTTGCACAAACGCCATGTTTCATAGATGGAGTTTTCCTGGTTAAAGATTTTTTCGAGGGTCATAATAGACACTTCCTTTCTTTAAAAAGCGGCTCGATCCCCATAGGTACACGATACTCAAGGAAAATCAATACATTGTATGAAGCAAGCGCACCTCCTTCTTGAGGGTCATGATTACCGGATTGTTGCACTAGTGCTGTACTAGGTCTATCATAAAAAAAAGAACCAAGAAATAAAATATTCCAGCTTGTCATTTTTGGTCTTTAATTGTGCAGATGAGTCGATTTATCCAGCGGATACGTTCATGTCAGTGTTGCACAAAGAATAGAAATGCGAAAACACATTTCTATTCTTTGTGTATGGATTCAGGAGGCTTGACCCCTGATGAAATCCCGTTGGAAGCTCACCATTTGTAAGGTTTCCACCACCATATAGTATCCGTCACGCTCTAACGCTAATGATTGGTAATCGCGCTTTTGACTTATGGGGTTTGTCCCAAACGCTTCCTGGATTTTATATCCCCACGGCATTTGATTTTCCGTCAGATGTTCTTGACACAGCTTATGCACTCTCATAATGACTTCCGTGTCCCTTCCAATAGAATCCGCCTGCAAAACAATGTGAACTACAGGGACTTTCTTACCGCCTATTTCAATACCAACGACTTCGCTCTCTAAGACCGCTGGGTCTTTATACACAACCCTTTCGATATCAAACAAGTATACCTTAGAGTTGTCCGACGCAATAATCAAATCCCCTGCCCGGCCCATAATATCATAATATCCGTTGTCGTCACGTATCCCGATGTCGCCGGTCTGGGCATATCCATCTTCGGTGAAAAACTCTTTTGTCAATTCCGGCTGTTTATAATAGCCTTTCATATGGCAGGGAGTTTTGAGCTGGATATGGCCGCGAACATTATTGCCCACCTCATTGCCCATGTCGTCCACAACCCGCGCCAACACGCCGCGCATAGGGGCCCCAACCTTGTTCAATAATTCGGGAACACCCAGAGTGACCATGCCCAGAGGTCCGACTTCACTCATTCCATAACCAATAACCATATATGGATTTTGTACCCCCAAACGTTTCAAGGCATTGTTTATAGAAAGCGCCAATTCCTGGCTGACAGGTTCGCCGCCACATAAGGCCCATCTTACACAAGACAATGCTCCGTCAGGCAAATTACAGGTGGGCAGGGTCGCGTAATGGCTTGCTGCCGCTATGACATGATGGCTTTTCGAATGATACAAATCTGCGGCAAAAGCATTTTTATCATAAAAAGGCTGGTAAACCTGTAGAATCCCCAAAAAGCCAGGCACAATGATACTGTGGACAAAGGCAGTAGGATGATTGGGCGGAATCAATATTAAAAGCCTCTCATTGCGCTGTTGATCCAAATTGCCATTTTGATTGTACAGAGCTCCCATGGCAATCAGTTCTTCATTTGTTTTCTCAACGCCCTTAGGAATCCCGGTGGAGCCGCCGGTGTACAATATGACAGCTGTCTCCCCTTTTTTATAGATGGAGTGTACTGTTTCTGTGTTCTTTCTGCCGATAGATATGAAATCATCCAGTGACAGGACATTCACACGGGGTAAAGCGGCTTTAATAGTTTGCGCAGAATGAGTTTTTTCCAATTTAGCACGGATGGGTATGGGCACATAATGAGGAATTGTGACAATTCCATCAGCAGCGGACACGACAATAATAGTGTTCAGGTTTGTCTTTTCTATGGCCGCGGACACAGCGGGAAAAAACCCATCAAATAAGATCAAAATCTCTGTGTCGTTTTCCTCCAGATATCTTTTGGGGTCGGAGGGCAGCACCGTATGGCTGACAACATTCAATTTGACACCAATTTTATTGAGAGCGTAAAAAGCATAGGCCGCAACGGGCAGCGCCGGCAGGCAGCAGGTGACAGATTTGGTTTTATCCGGCATCATTTTCAGAAAAGCCCGTGCATAAACATCGATCAGTTCATCCATTTGCTTATACGTGAGCTGATTGCCGAAGTATTCCATTGCCGGAGAATCAAAGTCTTCGGCGTTGCACAAACGCCATGTTTCATAGGTAGAAGTTCCTTGGCTGTAGATTTGTTCCAGAGTCATCATAGACACACCCTTTCTTTAGATAATTAAGTGTTTATTGACTTGTATTCCTATAATAAAGAAAAGAATGGGATAATAAAATAATCCATCTTGTCATTTTTGGTCTTTACTTGTTTACTTGTGCAGATGAGCCAATTTATTCAATGTTTATATCTTTATTTACACGAATGTTGGTTAACATGTTGCGGAAAGCTTTTGGAGTGAGGGTTTCAATTTTCTTAAATACACGTGAAAAGTGCGAAACGTCTGCAAACCCCACCATTTCAGAAACCGTGCTTATACGAAACTGAGGATCCCGAAGAAGCTCCTTGGCTTTCTCGATACGCGCCTCGTTTAAGAGGTCGTAGAAATTCTTATGGATGTAGCGGTTCAAAAGTTTGCTCAAATGCCACTGGCTGACATAAATTTTGTCCGCAACATCTGACAGAGTCAGTTTTTCCGCGCAGTTTTGCTTTATGTGCTTCAAGGCTGCTTTCACGACAAAGTTGTTCGTGTCCAGGTCTTCGTCTTCCGGCAGCACGACGTCCGGCGCCTTAGCGGCCCGCTGTTCAAGGTTTTCCAGCAGGTTTTGAGTCATGGCTTCCAAGGCTTCTTCAATCTCCGCCGGGGTCGAGGGTTTCAACAGGAACCGTGTTGCAGAAAGGGTGACTGCCCGTTTGGCGTACTCAAATTCTTTGTGACCGGTGAGAATCGTCACCTGCATATGAGAAAACTGTGACTTTAGGCCGGCCAGCATCGTCAAGCCGTCTTCATGGGGCATCCTTATATCCGTAAACAGAATGTCAGGCGCGTGCTTTCTGACCGCCGCCGCGCCGCTTTGTGCGTCATAGGCCGTCCCGACCACCTTGCAGCCATACTTCTCCCAGTTCACTGCCCGCTGGAGGATGGTGATAATAATCGGGTCATCGTCAATGATAATAACTTTAAAAATCGGCGCTCCCCCCCTTAGGGACTGTAACTAAATAACTTTGACATTATTCCTTGTCTTTTTGCCGCCATGTTTCGTTGAAAATCCTTGAAAACCTTCCAGGTTGCCTGCGGATTTTCGCCTTGCCTGTCG
>WRII01000084.1 GCA_009782825.1 Peptococcaceae bacterium | reverse complement strand
CTCTACAAGGCCACTCGGGCCGGCTTAGAAGCGCACAATCGCGTAGAATCGAGCGCGTTAAATGTTCGCCTGCTCTGTGTGGCCGGCTCAAGAAGCATCATATGTTTTTGGAATATTATGCTATAACAATTAATTGGTGCGCCCCTTCTGTCTCCTTTGGTTGTGGCGGCAAGCTGCCCTGTGATATACTATCATCAGGTGAACGGGCTAAGGTTGATTGTTTTCATCTGGCTGTCTGTAGTAAAAATGAAGGAAAGATTATGTATGATTATGTATAGAAAAATGAGAAGATCTGCGCAAATAGTGTTATTATTTAGTTTTGTGCTTTCTTTTGCAAGCTTTTTTGTCGGATGTAATCCTGGGACAACCTCAAGTAACTTCGAAAAAATTGAGGGCAATTGGGTATCAACAGGCCCTGTTCAAATATTTAAAGGAAAATATGAATTAACAGAAAATGACATATCCTCAACAAATCTGAATATAAGCAAAGACGGTGAGGTCATCTTTACCTTTTTAGGCAATACCTACAAAGGTACATGCGAGTTTATTTCAGATGAGTATAGTGAGTATTATAAGTTAAGCATGGATTGGCGTGATCCTTTGGACGGGAACACTAATTTATGGGAGGGTCGTCTATCGTTTCACCCCGATAGTGAGGGTTCTGTCCCTGATAATGATTATATATTAATGGATAGGTTCGATAGTGAATTGGGATTTCCACGGTTAATGTTTATAAGGGAGTAATACTCTCTGGGGCCCCAGGGCGGGCGGATTTGAAGTCCAAGGTTCAAAAGACAGGCTCGTTCTTACGCTAACCCCTGCCCCCATATTTCTAACCCACAACCCGGACATTTGCCATTCACGGTTTTCTGAACAATATCAGCTCTGCCAACAGAGCCTGTGCGGTCAATCAGGACAGATTGGCAAGAAGGACATAAGGTGGCTGCGCCATACCCCATATTGCCCAGATAGACATAAGGCAGGTATTCCCGGCTTATGGCGGCCAAGGTGCGCAGGGAGTGTTCAGGCGTGGGCGGATAGTCCGCTTTATAGGCGGGAAAGTAGCGGTTCAGATGCCAGGCCAAGGGTGTTTGGAGGTCTTTCAAATAGTGAGCCAATTCCTGGATTTCTTCGCTGCGGTCATTGAGGCCCGGGATAATCAGGGTACTGATCTCAATATGGACGCCGCTTGCGGCCATTTCCTCTAAGGATTTCAGGACCCATGACAAGCGGCCGCCGGTATAAGTCCGGTAAAAATCGTCTCTGAATGCTTTCACATCGATGTTCACGGCATCAATGACTTCAAGCAACTGACGCAGATAGCGCGGCATGATGATGCCATTGGTGACCAGCACGGTTTTGCCGCCGGCCTCTTTTACCAGTGTGGCTGTTGCCAAAACCATTTCAAACCACACCAAAGGTTCCGAATAGGTAAAACAAATGCCTAAGGAATTCTCCTGCAGGGCCATGCGGCTAAGTTCCGCGGGTGTATATTCCTGACCTGGCACTTGATATTGAGAGATTTCAAAATTCTGACAGAATGTGCAGCTTAAATTGCACCCGTTACCGCCCGCGGAAAGGATAGATGTTCCCGGATAGAAATGGAACAAGGGTTTTTTCTCAATAGGATCCACATGCATGGCCGCGACTTTGCCATAGGTGAGAGATATCATATGCCCCTGGTGGCAGCCTCGGGCCTGACAGTGTCCCCTCTCCCCTTCCGCGACGGTACAATGTTGGGGACACAAGGGACATACAGTGGAATGGGGATGGCTGAATTTTTCCGGTTTATGTTCTTGCATATGAAGATCCTATTCTTCACTCGTAATATCGATTTACTTGTTTTTCACTCGTAATACCGGTTCACCTGTTTTTCACTCGTAGTATCGATCCACCTGAAAACGCCAGAGCTCAATATCTTCGCCAGGCAGGATTCCGGCTTTTTGGCGCGCGATGGCCAGTTGTTCGTCAACGGAGTCTACCCCTGAGAGACGCGGCAATAACAACCCTGTCCGGCCTTGGCTGCGCACTACAACTCCATAGAGATAAGGATCCAGTTCTGTGCTGTCTGTGATTTTTTCCATTTCGCCGAGCACGTCGACGGAAATTGTGATGAGGGAGAGCTCTTCTTTTTGCACAGGCGGGAAACGAGGATCCCGGGTGGCGGCGGAGAGAGTGTTGCTGCGAATCTCGTCGGCCAGAGTTTCCCGAACGGGTTCGAGGGTGCCAATGCATCCGCGCAGGTCTTCGTCCTTATGCAAGGTGACAAAACAGGACTTCTGTGTGGCAAGCAGGGGGTCATTGGGGACAGTGGATGGTTTGCCTTCTATAAAATGCTGCAGACAGGTACGGGCGTAGCGGGCCACTGGGGAGGATCGGTAAAGCTCAGCGGTCATATAACCGACGCCGAAGGGTCCTTCATAGGAAAACACCTGACAGGATCCGGTGCGGGCTCCCAAAGCGAGGAGCAGAGGCATATAGCCGCATTGCGCTGCTTCCTCTACAAGAATCTCGGGTAGGTTGGGCAGGAGACTGGGGTCTGTGCGGAGTCCCTGGACAATCAATCGGTCAAATTGGGGACCGGAGGGATGGAAGCCGTAGGGGCCGTCTTCTTTGAGTCTGTGGGATAAATCACCGCTGGCTAAAATGGCGCAGCGTGCCGGAATAGTGTCGAGAATTTGGGCGATCTTCTTTCCCCACACCTCAGGGGTTTCCTCGGGCGAAGATAATACCACAAGGCGTCCCTGCCATCCGGCGCGTTGCAGAAAGTAAAGAGGGACCATAACGCCATGATCCAAGGGCGCTTGGACACTTTGGGCGCCCAGCCGGTGGAGAGCTTCGAGGATTTCCGGGACGGTTTTCAGGGAATACTTGATCTGAGGTGCGTTAAAGGCCCCCAAATCTCCTTCCAGGGTATCGTGGATTCCTTCAAGATAGGTCAGGGAAAGGCCTGATGAGGGGTCTTGTCTGATGTGAGGCGCGTGAGGGGAAACGCAAACAAGAATTTCCGCACCTGTGGCGCAGAGGGCTTCAGACAGCTTTTCCAAACCTTGAGCTGTGATTGAGCAGGCCTTCTCCTCTCCCCGGCCAATTGGGGGGATCACAATAGGCGGGTGCGGGGCAAAACCGATATAAACTAAACTCATGGGGTCTCCTTTCCTCATGTGAGGCTAAGCACGATCTTTCGTGTGAGTATGGTGTGTTGATAGCCTTGATTTTGCCTTATTATATCATGGATGAGGACGATAGTTAAATTATATGAAATTTAAGAAATGACTCGTTAACTCTTGTCCATTTTACAGAGATATGTTAGAATTTATTTTAACGGGGGTTCGATATTTATGCGAAAAGTTGCGCTTATTAGTGCCGTCTTGGACAACCCACAAAGATGTCAGAGAGCTTTCAATGACACGATCGCTGAGTACATGTTTTTGATTAGAGGTCATATGGATGTTCCTCTGCCGGAAGAGGGGCTTTCTTTGGTCTCGCTGGCGGCGTTGGGCAGTATTGGAGATATCAATAGTTTGACGAGTGAGCTGGGTAAGATTGAAGGGGTTTCTGTCAAGACGGCTATGTCAAAAAGGGATTTTTAGGATTTTTGAGAATTCCGAGCCCATTGTTTGCGCTTATATCCTGGAATGTCAACGTTTAAAATGTTAACGTTTCGGGATTTTCTCATGCGTATCATGTCTACGAAGGCTTCCAGCCGTGTGTTGTATCCGGCTTCTCCGGTCATTTCGTCAACAACAAGGGTCATGATGGGAACTCCATAACGGTTCTGTATGGCGCTGAAGGCGCTTTGGGCGGCGATTTCAGGCATACATGTAAGGGGATAGAGATGAATGATTCCGTCATAGCCCCGCCGTGAACTTAAGACGGAGTTGCCAACTGTCTGGACGCCATGTCCGCCGATGTCGTCTACGTTCCAGTATTCCCGGGAGAGTTCTTGAGCTTTCCCGGTTTTTTGGAAGGGGTTTAAGGCTTTGATTAGATGCTCGCGGACCCAGGAGGCGGGGCCCATATAGGTTGTGACGTCAACTCCCATGTGCCCCAATTTGCGTTCGATATCCAGATTGGAGAAGGCGTCGCTGGTGACAAAGATTTCTCCTACGATGGCCACGCGCAGAATATCTTCTGGGGATTTTTCTTCTGGCAGGGCCCGGATATGGCGGTGGGCTTGGCGGACGAGATGGGTGATGGCGGCGTGCCCGTGGGCTTGCATCACGTGATCGGTTAAGGTGTGCAGGATGGTTTCCACGGCGGTTTTGTTGGAGGTTCGGCATCTTTTGCGCCGTGCGCTGAGGGAGAGGGAATCGACGGAGAAAAGGGTATCGACAGTGAGGGCGAGGCTCTTGAGGATGTGTCCCAGGTGGACGCCCCAGGCCTGCCGGACTGCGGTATAATTGTGGCGGGACCAAAGCTGGCTCAGGTTGAGGGTGACGTAGCTGAAGGTGTAGCCCATGTCTTTCAGGATGCTTTGGAGGACGTCGTTATAGTACTCTTGGCGGCATGGGCCCTGGCTGCCGCCAAAAATTATTGTCTGGGCGCCGTTTTCCAGGCCGTAGATGAGGTTGCCGAGGATGAGCTTGAAGGGATAGCACATGAATTCCGGGGCCTGGATGAGGGATTTTTCAAGGGTCCGCGGAGTGTTTATGGGGGGGACGATACAGGTGAGTCCCAGGCTTTCCAGGAGTACTTTGATGGGGATATAGCTGGTTCCCATGTGTGGGAATGTGACGAGGGGGCTGGCGTGTGGCTGCGGCTGTGGTTCGGTCATAGGAAGCTCCTTTCTTGAATTGCAGTATGCGGGCTCGGGCTGTGATGCTCCGCGGGGGATGGCTGAGTTACAGCCCCTATCCCCCGTTCAAGTAAATCAAAAAAGGCTTCCAAACGGGTGTCAAATCCTGATTCTCCCGTATGCTCGTCGAGACACAAGCGCATCCGGGGTTTAGCCGGGAGGGTCGTCTGGGTCTGACGATCCAGAAGTTCCAGGACTATGGAGTCAATGCCGCAGGCAAATGATGTGACGTAGATGAGACCTTTGACTCGGGGAGTGTTCATGAGGGTTAAGGCTGTTCCCAGAATATCGACGCCTACACCCCAAAACAGGCGGTTTTGAAAGGGGTGGCAGCGCTGTCTTTTTAGATCGTAGGGAACGGACTGGCTGTCCAGAACTTCATATCCATACTTGGCGATTTTTGTGCGCAGATTCATGGTGACAAAATTGTCCTGTGTGAGGTAGGTGTGTCCAATGAGAGCAATCGCCTGCTTGTTGTCGGGTTTTTTCGGCTGTACATATGGGGTACAGTGCACAGTGCCCGTCAGGGCTTGCAGGAAGGCGGTACGGACGGTTTCGGGGTTCCTGGACAGCGCCATAGCAAGGCTGTCTAAGGAGGACAGGGTGTAAGCCATGCCTTTTTTGAAATCAATAGGGGTTTCCCAAATGGCAGCATGGGGCAGGTTGAGGCGCAGGATATCGGGCAGTGCGCAAAATTTGGGGCAGGCGGACTCTATGGCTGTGGGGTAGATAAAGCGCGGAATAAAAACAGCGTCTGCCTGATCCTGCAAGCTTTCCACATGGCCGTGCAAAACTTTGAGGGGTAAGCACGCGTCGGCTGAACTTCTTTTGATTCCTGTATTGAAGAGGGTCTTGTCAGTGGGGGGAGAAAACACCACGTCAACAGTCAATATCCGGAAAAAATCTTCCCAAAGTCCCGGATATTCGTGATGGCGAAAGAGGCGCGGCAGGCCAACAGTGGGGCTCATGGCAGCACCTGAGGCGGGTCTGGGGCCTCGATCGTTTTATTAAGCAAGGTCTCCTGAAATAACTGAGGTTCTTCCCCCCGGGCCAGAATGGCCGACCATTTGCCGCAGCGGTCGCCCCAACAGGAAACAAGAGTCTTGTTGGCGCGAAGCTCAATCACTTCGCAGGCATTGGCGCAGTCGTCGCATTCGACGCTGCGGGCGCTGTAATCCCGGTTTAATTGATCAAACCCCACGAAGGATGTGGTGTGTGAGGAGGTCTGTTCCGCGATTCCATGAGCCAATAAAGAGGCGCCAAAGGCTCCCATCACGTCATAATAACGTGGCACCACAATGTCACAGCCCAACTGACGCTTGAACTCCTCAACAATGCCGGCATTGGCGGCAACGCCTCCTTGAAATACCACTGTGGGTTCAATCTTTTTCCCTTTAGCCAGATTATTTAAATAATTGCGGACAATGGCTTCACAGAGTCCCCGGACAATGTCGGGTAAGGGGTGCCCCATTTGTTGTTTATGGATCATGTCTGATTCCGCAAAGACGGCACAGCGTCCGGCGATGCGCACCGGCTGCTGAGAACGCAGGGCGCAGGACCCCATTTTTTCAATGGGGATATTGAGGCGGGCGGCTTGCCGGTCAAGGAAAGACCCTGTGCCGGCGGCACAGACTGTATTCATGGCAAAGTCAACCACGGTTCCCTGATTCAGAAAAATGATTTTTGAATCCTGGCCGCCGATTTCTAAAACTGTGCGGACAGAGGGGTCGGTTTCCAGAGAGGCGACGGCATGGGCTGTAATTTCGTTCTTGACGACATCGGCTCCCAGCACACAGCCGGCTAATAAGCGCCCGCTTCCTGTGGCGCCTGCGCCTGCGATCCGGGAATTGGGGCCCAAGGTTTTTTGAATGGCATGGACACCGTCTATGAGGGCCTCCAAAGGGCGGCCTCCTGTACGCAAATAGACCTTGGCGCACAGATGTTTTTGAACATCCATGGCCACAACGTTGGTGCTGACGGATCCGACGTCCACACCTAAAAAGTAATTTGTCATGGTATGTATCCCTGGTTTTTGAGGTTTTAGGAATCGGAAAATGGGTTGGGCTGATAGGTTAAGCCCAAACAGAGAACTAAGGGACTGTAACTAAATTGAGTATTGCCGAAAAAAGGTGTTTTCATCCTTAAAAGTGATTGCGCTGCAAAAAGTCAAGTTGTTGTCTTCACCCATCTTCACCCATTAATAGTCTCATAGGGCCAGTTTACAATACCACCAAAACTAAAAACTTTCGTGTATCCCATGCCGACAAGCAAGTCGGCCGCTTTGGCGGCTCGCGCTCCACTATGGCAGTAAATGAAAACAGTCCTGTGCTTGTCCGGCAATTCGGCAAGCGCACGGCGGCTGAGCTCATCAACCGGAATCAACTTTGCGCCGTCTATCCTCACTTCCTTGTACTCAGAAGCGGTACGTACATCCAACAGGATATGTTCATTTGACACATTCATCATTTGGTACGCCTCTTGCGGAGAGATCGTGGGGATGTTTGTGTGGATTCCAAATAGTTTTTTCAGTAGACTCATGCTAACTTTCCTCCTATTCATTTTTTTTCCGTAACAAATCATTCAGTTCTTCCATGAATTTTTGAATATCAGTAAATTGCCGGTAGACGGAAGCGAAGCGAATATAGGCAATCTCGTCAATCTGAAACAGGTGTTCCATCACAGCTTCTCCTATGGCCTGGGAGGGAATCTCCCATTCATAGGCGTCGCGCATATCGCGTTCAATAGTTATGGCGGCTTCTTCCAAACGAGAGGCGGGAATAGGTCTTTTCTCGCAGGCTTTCATCAGACCTGCCATGAGTTTGGATTGGGAGAAAGGCTCCCGGCGTCTGTCTTTTTTGACCACCATAAGAGAGATTTCTTCATATTTTTCATAGGTGGTGAAACGGCGGCGGCATAGGCCGCACTCCCGGCGGCGGCGGATGGCCATTTTGTTTTCTGTTTGGCGAGAATCAAGAACTTTGCTGTCGTCGGCTTGGCAGAAAGGACATAACATATCTATTCCTCCGTAGTTCTAATTTTAGGCTTTAGTTACAGCCCCTTACAAAGCACTAGGTCCAATCGTTTAGCACCAGACCTTTGATGCGCGAGAATTTGCTCACATTATGTGTGACAAGGATGCCTTCGTGGGCTAAAGCAGTAGCGGCTATGACTAAATCGTTACCGCCTATGGATTGGCCCTTGCTCTCAAGATCACTGCGAATAGCAGCATAAAATCCCGCCGCTTTGCTGTCAAAAGAGACAATTTGATAAAGAGAAAGGAATGCCCCAAAAATCCGCAAATTATAGTCGCGCTTAGTACTTTTTTCGGCGCCGTACAGCAGCTCTGCTGCAACCATAGAGGGAATGAAAATGTTTTTCATCGGCATTTCCTCTAAAGTGGTACTCAAATTTGGCATGGAATCATTGAGATGATAAATGCAAATATTGGTGTCAAGGAAATATTTCACAGAAGGTCGAACCTCCTCCTTATTTCTCCTTCCCATGGAATTTCCGGCGGTTCGGCCACATCATGCAAGGCTCCTCTGAGCTCACGGAGGACCTGTTTTTTTCTCATTTCTTCTTCTTCTTCTAAATTCAATCGTTCTTGGATCAGGGACGCGACATATTTTGAAATAGAACAATTGTACACTTTGGCTGCTGCATTAAGCTTTTCAACCATAGAATCTTCAATATATAGGGATATTTGCGCCATAAGATAACACACTCCTCAAATATACTTGCACTTATAGTTTAACAAGGAGGCTCATTTTTGTCAATCCCATATTTTCCTATATTTAAAAAACCAAATTTGAGAACTATAGTAAGGCTATGGGATTTCATAGAGCGATCATGTCATTCAAAAACATGGTATTTCAAGAACATATTAAGGAGCTTATATATGCGCAAATACCCAACTCTGTGGCAAATCAATTTTGGCTTATCAAGTTTACTCCTGATTCTGCTTCTCGTCACCTCACTCCAGGGAGGGATGCAAAGCTTGGCGCTGCCTTTTATGATTCTCGCCCTGTTGGGGGTGATCCTAACGGGCGTCATAGCTTTTGCCGCGGAAAAATTCATGCACAAACCCATCCAAACGACCCATGCCTGGCTGCAGATCTATGCCAAAGCTGTTCATACTACCGCCGATGATTTTTTAATTATGTCAGCCGGCGGGGTGATCGAATTCATGAACCCGGCGGCTGTGCGCAATATGTCAGGCGCCGGACGGGGCGCCGGCAGTGATGAGCAGCTGCTGGGGCGAGATCTCTGGTCCCATATTGAGGATGCCGAGTTGGCGCTCCAGATCAAGGAAACCGTTCTGGATCAGAAAACCTGGCGCGGCGAAATTGTTTTCCGGCCAAAAAGTGAACCGGATGCCCGTTTTATCATTGAAGAAGCGACATTTTCCCCGGTTCTGAATGACGATGGCGTTTTGGAACACATCACTCTCATCAAACACAACATCCAAGTCAAGAAACATTACGAGCATCTCATTCAGCGTATGGCCCACTATAACGCGCTGACCCAATTGCCCAACCGGTCTCTGCTGCGCAGCCAGCTTGAAGAAGTGATCGCCTCTGATAAGAGCCGAAGTGTTACTGTATATATGCTGAGTGTCAATAATTTTAAATTTATAAATGATACAGTGGGGCACGAGGCCGGAGACCAGTTGTTGCAGCGTATTGCGGAAAAGCTGCAGAATGCTTTTCAGGATGCCTTTTGCGTGGCCAATACCCATGGCGATGTGTTTGCTCTGGTTCTGAATCATCTGGACGATCATGAAGCCATCTCCGGCCTGGTGCACGAACGTTTGCTTCCTCTCTTCAGTCAGCCCTTCGTGATCAAAAAACGGGAATACAACGTCAGCGTGGCCGTGGGAGCCAGTGTGTACCCTGTGGATGGAGTCAAGGCTGACGCCATCTTGCAGTGTGCTGAAACAGCGATGTACGCGGCAAAGAGTTTGAAAAACAACAGTTTTCTGCGTTTTGACATCACCTTTTTTCAGGCTATCGAACGCCGCTTGAGTTTGGAACGGGAATTGCGTCAAGCTTTGGGACGGCAGGAATTTATCCTTTATTATCAGCCGAAAGTGGATGGGATTACTCGTAAAATCAGCGGCAGTGAAGCGCTCATACGGTGGTGTGCCAAGGACAGGTTTATGATGCCGGGGCAGTTCATTCCTCTGGCCGAAGAGATTGGCCTGATTGTGCCGATCACGTGGTTTGTTCTGGAAGAGGCGTGCCGTCAGACCCGGGTCTGGCATGACCAGGGGTTCACGCAGCTCAATGTTGCGGTTAACGTCTCTGCTCAGGTTCTGCTCGAAGATGATTTTTCCGAACGCGTGGAAGGCGTCCTGGAGAAGACGGGGCTGCCGCCGGAATGTTTAAGGTTGGAAATCACGGAGGAGTCCTTGCTGGATGATCGGGTAGCGAACAATGCTTTGTTGAAATCTTTGCGTACCAAAGGTATCCAGGTGGCTATTGACGACTTTGGCACCGGGTATTCTTCTCTGCTTTACCTCAAAGAATTGTCCCTGGACGAGATCAAGCTGGATCGTATCTTTATTGCGGGAATTCCGGACAACACGGAAGACATGGTGATCGTGCAGGCCACAATGAATATGGCCCACGCCTTGGGTATGCGTGTGGTGGCGGAGGGAGTGGAAACAAAAAAGCAGATGGAAACTCTCACCCATTTGTATTGCAATGAATTTCAGGGGTCTTATTATAGCCCGCCTGTGTCGGGAGAGGATTTTCAGAAATTGCTGGAAGCCGAGCAGATGGGGGGAACTCCTGGGCAGTCTGAATTCCATATGGGGCAGGTGTATGATACGGCTGCGGGGAATGAGAATGTGGTAACCTTATCCGATATTTTATAGCTGCGGTTGTTTCAGGGGGCGTGGAGGGTGGCCCGTGAATTCCAGATGTTTTCACACCACGTTCTAGTATTTTTCAATATAATCTTCCCAACTATCAGGATAATGCTTTTTTATTCGTTCCAAATCATAGTTTCCTATCGGTGCTGACCAATAATCGACCCCTTGATTAGAAAATTCATCAACTATTTCCATCTTAAGATTATGCTCCTCAGAGTATAAGTCGTATATCCATCTGAGTTTTCCTATTATTTCTACTAAAAACCCCTGGGTATCCCGTTAAACCCCTGGAAATAAAGCGTTTTCGACAATTGGCTTGCTTGACATCCTCCTCAGTTATTAGT
>WRII01000083.1 GCA_009782825.1 Peptococcaceae bacterium | reverse complement strand
GTTCCTCAGCCACTTCCTCCCCCGGTCTCCCACGCCAACGCCGCAACGCTGCGGTCAACGTGTCCCCCACGGCCTTCACAGCTTCATCCGGGGTCATGTGAGCCCCCTCGCTTCCCTCGTCAATAACACCGTCAACAATCCCCAACTCCTTGAGATCCTCTGCGGTTATCTTCATAACTCGCGCAGCCTCCGCCGCCCGGGTGCTGTCCTTCCATAGAATGCTGGCGAACCCTTCCGGCGACAGAATGGAATACATCGCGTTCGCCAGAATATGAACCTCATTAGCCACAGCCAGAGCCAATGCCCCGCCACTGCCGCCTTCGCCCAAGATAATCGAAATAATAGGTGTCTTAAGAGCTATCATCGCCCGCAGATTCTCCGCAATCGCCATGCCTTGTCCTCGTTGTTCAGCTTCCACCCCGCAGAAAGCGCCCTGGGTATCAACAAAACAGATAATCGGGCGACCGAACTTTTCTGCCTGACGCATTAAACGCAAACTCTTCCGAAACCCCTCGGGGTTCGTCGAGCCAAAATTATGCAGAACCTTCTCCTTAATCGTCTGCCCCTTCTCCTGGGAAATAACGGTCACAGGAACCCCATCATAAGCAGCGATACCGCCGATAACAGACTCATCATTCCCGTAAGCACGGTCCCCCTTGAATTCCAAGAAATCCGGAAAAAGCGCCTTAATATAAGTGCGTGCCGTAGGACGGTCTGTCCGCCGCGACAGCTGAACCCGCTCCCAAGCTGAATTCATGCCCCTCCTCCTTACTACCCGTTATATCCCACCAGCCACCGTGTCAATCCCTCTTATGAAGAGAAAGAATCAAAGAAAGAACCTCGCGCATATCTTTTCGTTCAACAACTCTGTCAACAAACCCATGCTGCAGTAAGAACTCAGCTGACTGAAACTCATCAGGAAGCTTTTGGTTAATAGTCTGTTCAATGACCCGGCGGCCGGCAAACCCGATCAGCGCCCCTTTTTCTGCCAGAATAATGTCGCCCAACATCGCAAAACTCGCCGTCACACCACCCATGGTAGGATACGTGTTCACCACCACATAGAGCAGACCTGCTTCAGCCAGTTTGGACAAAGCTCCGCTCACCTTGGCCATCTGCATGAGAGAAACAATCCCTTCCTGCATCCGCGCCCCCCCTGACGCGCAGAAAGCGACCACCGGCAACCCGGCTTCGATAGCCCTCTCAATAGCCAACGCGACCCTTTCGCCAACAACCCAACCCATACTGCCCATCATATAATGGCTATCCATAACAGCCAGAACCACCCGATGCCCATCAATATCGCATACACCGGTCACCACAGCTTCATCCGAACCGCTTTTCTCAGCGGCTTGCTGTTTCTTCGCCGAATACCCCGGGAACTCCAGCGGATCAACGTTGCCAAAATCATCGGCATACGGAACGAAGCTGCCCTCATCACATACCTGACGAATACGATCCGTTGCGTTCAGCGGAAAATGGTACCCACAGTGAGGACAACAGAAAAAATTCTGTTTCACATTATCGTGGTAAATAATCTTCTTGCAATCCGAACACATCTTCCACATCCCATCCGGAATAGACGTATGCGGAACGAGAGCCGCCGGAACCGTATCGTATTGCTTTCTTTTACGAAAAGAGTCAATAAGGGACACCCCGACATCCACCTTTCTCGAAATATCTTACGATTCTGCCATTCATCCAAACCTGGAATTCCCGATCTTGCTCATCTCTTGCGCCAGCAACTCTTGGGTAGAATCAATAAACGATGTGTCCGCAACACCATGCCGCACTTCCGGAACAGCCAGCAGACACTGCTGATACCAGATATTTGTGTCCACACCCTCAATTGTCAATTCCTGAAGAGCCGCCCGCATTTTATTCAACGCCTCTTCTCGGGTAGGCATATGCACAATCAGCTTACCCAACAACGAATCATAAAAAGGCGGCATGGTGTAACCGGTGTAGATGCTTGAATCAAACCGAACGCCGGGTCCCCCGGGCAGATGGACGGAAACAATCCTGCCGCAACTGGGCCGAAATCCCTGTTCGGGATTCTCCGCGTTGATGCGACATTCCATAGAAACCCCGCAAAACCTCACATCTTCCTGGGTCCGACTCAGAGAATCCCCCGCCGCCACCCGTAGCTGTTCCTTAACCAGATCCATCCCCGTAACCATTTCGGTTATCGGATGTTCCACCTGAATACGTGTATTCATCTCCATGAAATAATACTTACCGTCACGATCCAATAAGAATTCAACAGTCCCCGCGTTCGTATATCCGGCAGCCTGAGCCGCTTTCACAGCCATCCGGCAAATCTCCTCACGTAAGGCCGGCGACAGAGCCGGCGACGGCGTTTCCTCAATAATCTTCTGATTGCGCCTCTGAAGCGAGCAATCACGCTCACCCAGATGAATAACGTTCCCTTGCTCGTCGGCTAATATCTGCACCTCAATATGCCGAATTCCGGTCAACAATTTCTCAATATAGAGACGACCGTCACCAAAAGCCGATTGAGCTTCCCTTTGAGCTTGAGCGTACGCCCCAAACATATCCTCTTCCCGTCTGACTTTCCGGATACCACGACCGCCGCCACCGACAGCCGCCTTTAACATAACCGGATAACCGATCTCCCGCGCAAAAGCCTCAGCCTTAACAACATCAATGGAATTCTCCGTCCCGGGGATAACCGGAACCCCGCATTCACGTACGGTTTCTTTAGCTTTTATTTTATCCCCCAACAACGCAATCGTTGTGGCACTTGGGCCAATGAACTTAATCCCGCACTCGGCACACATCTGCGCGAACTGCGCATTTTCAGCCAAAAACCCCACACCGGGATGAATAGCCTGAGCCCCAGACAACAGCGCAGCGTTCAGGACATTATGCATATTGAGATAACTCTCGGACGATAAAGCCGGCCCCACACAAATAGCCGAGTCCGCCAACCCCACATGGAGCCCTTCCGAATCCGCCTCAGAATAAACAGCCACCGTCTGAACATTCAATTCACGACATGCCCGAATAATCCGCACAGCTATCTCGCCCCGGTTCGCAATGAGGATCTTATCAAACACTTCTCTCAGCTCCTCTATCATGAAACTGGCTACCCAAACTCATTGTCAAATCAAAGCCTCTTTATCATAACCAGCTTCTGCCCATACTCAACCAGCGCCCCATCCTCAACCAGGAACTTTACAACCACACCATGTTCTTCAGCTTCAATGACATTCATCAGTTTCATAGCTTCCACAGCGCATACCGCCTGGCCCGGCTCCACCCTGTCCCCCGGTTCCATAAGCTCATAACCTAAGGCCTTCGTCGAATGAAAGGTTCCCACTAAAGGCGATTTGATGTAAATACAATCATCCGGCGAAACAGGTTCGGGATCCGGCTCCGAATCGGCTTGAGCTTGTGGTGTAGCGATTTGACGAGCCAGAGGTGAAGACGCCACAACAGCGTCGGTAACCCCTTCAAGGTTGGGAGCATGATTCTCCAATCGTATGTGCATACCTTGCTCATCAATTTCCAAAACAGAAAGTGTCGACTTATTCATCATTCCGATCAACTGACCGACCAAATCCAGATCCATGACCAATTCATCCCATTTCTACAATAGAGTATTAAAATTTCATGTCCAAAAATCCCGGCACAATAAACAGAAAATGACATCATCGAAAATTAGATGCCTAAGATTTTTTGGTGAACAGTATATATGTTACCCTTTCTCAGAAATCATGTCAATGGCTATCCTTGTTCTTACTGTTCTTGTATTGTCAGTGTCTCTGGCTGAAGCCAAAGCAGGAAAATTAACTGCCCATGAACTTATTGAGGATTAGACCATGACAAAATTATTTCCTAAGCTTCACTCTTAATATTTCCTTGGTAAATTCCCTTTACTTTAAGAAAGGGATATCTTTTAAAATCTCTTTAATTTTTGGATTAGATTCAAGGACATCCACATCATGGTTCTGTAGCAGGCACAGGAAATCATCTGTTTTTGGAAGAGATTCATACAAAGGTGTCGCGACGAGTCTCTTTATGGCCTTGGCTACCGAGATTAAGACCTTTTCGTCTTCTTCATCCAGAGGAAAATCGATAAGGTCAATGCAGTGAAACTCGCAGTACTTCCAATCATCAATGTATTCGAGAGATTCGGCTTTATCCTGTTTCAATCCTTCCATCGAATTCGCAAACAGATTAAGACCGCCATCACCGATATAGCAATGGAAGAGCAAAACATATAGTGTCTCATCCTGGCATTCGCACAACAAGGAATTCAAGCCCTCTATTAATTCCTCGAAAATCCTATCCTCTAGCTTCTTGAAATTAATCTTTTCAGCGGAATACTCCGTTCTTGATCCGCCTTCCGAAAAGCTTTTTATCCTGGCCAACTTCCCTTTCTCATCGTAAGAAAAACAAAGCTCATACTTCAATTCCTCTGGTCGTGAGAACTCTTGATAAAGTGTCTTTATCTTCTCAAGAACATTTTCATCATAAAAGTATTCACTATCACTCCGCCACTTAATCTTGTTAAGAGCATGATACCACAAGAATGTGAAGAATTCTACTCTTTTGTGGTTCGTTCATCTTGTTCAGGCACAAAAGGTCTATACTCAGTTTTGTGGCGCATCATGCCGTAGACAATGCTTACCAAACGGCGCATAATACAGACAAGAGCCTGTGAAGGAGTCTTACCCTCACTCATCTTTCTTTCGTAGTATTCTCGAAAGATCGGCTGAAACGGTTGCTTGGTTCCCGGTCTTACCCCAATCACAGTAACCGCCATAAAATAGAAGATTCCATTTAAGAATCGGTTGCCTTGCCTTGTACTGACGTCCTTGGCATTTCCAGAAGAAGAAAAGGTGACTGGGGCTATGCCTGCGCATCGAGCGAGTTTGTCAGCATTCTTAAAACGGCTTATGTCTCCGATTTCGGCAATCAATTTGGCGGCTGTAACAACATCGACACCCGGAAGTGTTGTGAGCTTGTAGGGAAATGCTGAAGCATTCTTTTGATTTCGGCATCAATAAAGGACAATTCTTCCTTTTGGTTCTCAAGGCAACGAGCAAGGCTTTGGACGATAAAGTCCCTTGATGCCTGAAAATCTCTATGTGTATCCCCATCATTTTGAACACAATCAAGAATCAATGCAGCTTTATTTTTTCTCGTGCCTCGCACAACGCTTTTAAACTCACAGAGTAAATCCTCGGCGGTTTTGCCTTTCAGGTGCATGGGCGAAGGATACGTTTTCCAGAAACTCCTACCTACTCAACAATAACCTGCCCGCGTTTTTTCGACAGAACTTCCTCCACAGAAACAAACTTCCAGCCTTGCCTTTCAAGCTCTGGGCGTTCCTCGTCCATATGCTTATGCAAACCGTCTATCCCACCGTATTTTTCAAGCAGTAATTCGCGATTCTTTCTGACCTCCGCAACAGGATCTGTGTCAATATAGGTCATTATCATCCCTCCGTTTCGTTTCTTTCCATCAACACTTCTGGCGTGAGCAGGAGAGGTGTCATTAATCCTTGCTTCTCGTTGTATTTTTGTAGCTTGACAAATGTGTGTATCCCCAAATGAGTACAGTTCCAGCTTAATAAATAGTCCATCTCAGCAATAACACAGACAGCCAGATGAAAACAGTCAACCTTAGCCCGTTCAGGTATAGCTAATACCTGTTGGTATCTGTCCGCCAACACTGAAATCCGTTCGGATTTCGGGATAACGGGGATGCTTTGAAGAAAATCCAATCTTCTTTTGGCTGCGTCAACATCACCCAGGGAACACTCGTCGATCACGTACTGGCTAACATACAAATCGTAATTATGGCGTTCGTTTTCCCAAAAGCACATTGTTGCCGCTTGCCGCCCCGCAATGATTGTGTCTCGGCTCGGCCTACTTGTTGCAAGACTGGGTATCGTTGTTTCAATATAAATGCTTCTCATTTCATTCACCTGATGATAGTATATCATATTGATTCACATACAACATAACGTCCCCGTAAAAGACCCGGACTATATCGGAGCAAGCTCTCGCTTACGTCAATGACAGAGTTGATCTACGCCTCCTGAAAAATTGCTTCTTTCACAGCCTGCTCTGCTTGAAGCAACAGCTCGGCAGAAAGCCTGAACTTCTTTTTTGGTGATCCGGAAGGAAGCCATGCGAACGTACGCCACAAAACAAGGGATGCTGGCCCAACAGCAACTCCCTTCATACGACTCAAAAGATCCAAACCATACGTGACAAGCGCGAGGTGTTCACGAAGACTGACATCCTCAAGGATTGCTTTGCTGCGCATCTCCGACAGATAAACCCCTTGCTCAGAGGCAAGATGATTCAGAGCACCAAGGGTCATTCGTTGCGCACGCTTCTTGTCAGCAGACGTCAGCTTCCGCGTTTTCAGATTCGGCGCATCGATAAGCCAACTACATATTGGGCAGAAACAGTGCGCATCAGGTGAGTAAAGATGTTTCCCTGGGTTACTCACAAGTTCAAACGAATTCTCTAGATACGTAGAAAATATGCCGCTAAAATCTTTCATATCCTCCAGGGCAGGTTTCGCAGCTTCTGGAATATTCAGATAATGCCTTATAATCCACTCTTCTGCCGCAGAGGAATTAGACGAATAGTTATGAGCTGCCTTAAAAGATATGAAGCCTTTCTTAACCGCAGATGAAACCCAACGCAGCAATTCGTAGCTGCGCGCCTGCAAGTCCACGGCTCGTGACATTTGCTCGTCTGTGAACATGGCTTCCCGCCTTCCCTTATTCAAAACAAAAATCTTAAGTCTATCTTAATAAACATGATACACCACTCAGTACAGTAAGTCAATGTTCCATGCCTCTTTGTTCTTACTGTTTTTGGTCCTATAAATTATAGCGAGATTATAACGGACGTAGCCCGCATGGATACGATGACCACTCGCCCAATACAGGAAATCATGGTAAAATAGAACAAAGGCTCCATCTCCTTATGGTACAAACCATATTGGCGGAACCGGCAACCAGATCGAGAGGGGATCATAAATGTCCGACAAAAAAAACCTCACAGACAGCCTCAAAAAGCTGGCTATTGTCGTCAATCCCGTCTCCGGCAAAGGACAATTTCTTGTCGGTCTATCCAGAGCCATTCAACACTTTTGCCAAGCGGGCTATTGTGTCACGATCTATATGACCCAAAAAAAAGATGACGCCACGGCATTTGCTCAATACCGAGGCGAGGAACACGATATTCTGGTCTGTTGCGGCGGCGATGGTACCCTTAACGAAACCGTCAACGGACTCATGAGACTTGCCAATCCGCCGGCTTTGGGTTACATCCCCTTGGGCACAACCAATGACTTTGCCAACAGCCTTGGGTTGATCAAGAACCCCAAAAAAGCCGCCGAAGCCATTATCGTTGCCGAACCTACCGCCATTGACATTGGACAATTCGGTAACACCTATTTTACCTATATAGCCGCTTTCGGGATCTTTACAGATGTCTCCTACACAACACCCCAAGAAGCCAAACAAACCTTTGGTCACCTGGCTTATCTCCTGGAGGGGTTGACCCGCCTTAGCGATATCCCTGTTTATCATACTGTCGTCGAGCATGACCTGGGTCGAATTGAAGGCGATTTCATCTTCGGCGGGGTCACCAACTCCATGTCGGTAGCGGGATTGGTCAAGTTCAAACCGGACTTTGTCAGCCTGAGAGACGGCTACTTCGAAGTGTTCCTGATCAAACCGCCCCAAAACATCAGCCATCTGCAAAAAATTATTGGGGGGTTCATCACCCAGACCTACGATCCTGAATGGATTATCCTTCTACAAACGGCAACCGTTGTGTTTCATTTTGACAACCCGATCCCCTGGACAATTGACGGCGAAAACGGCGGCGACCACCAGAATATCACCATTCGCTGTTTGCCGGAAAAACTCCGTTTGCTGGCGGAGATAAAATGTGAATAGCCCAATCATCCAAACAGCTACAGCAACACTTGACTGACACCCTCCAGAAACCGCTGAATGCCTTTGGGAGCTAGCCGGAAATAGGCCTTGACGCCCTTTTTTTCCACTTCCACAAACCCCGTCAGAAGCAACACATTCATATGGTGGGAGATGGTGGCCGGGGTCAAGCCAACTTTTTCAGCAATTTCCAAGCTGAATAAGGGCGATTCCTTAAGGGCCATGAGGATCTCCAGTTTGCTTTTTTCACTAAGGGCTTTGGCGCCGATAATAAGCTCTTCCCGAGTAAATTCAGTGCTGTTCCCTGTGGCCTTATCAGTCAACAAACCGTAAAACACTACATTTTCCAACGCCATCACCATGATTGGCTCGGCAAAGGTCGGCACAATGGGCGTGCCGTCGGTAACGCTGTGGCAGATCTGCATGAGCCTGGTCTTGTTGGGATCACTGAATATGGCGTTGGCGTGATCAAGCAGTTCCGTGAGCTCGGCTTTCACTTTTTCCTGCGCCTTCTCATAAGCCGGCAGATTTTCCGATACAGTCGCCCCAATGGTTTCCAGCTGGTTTTTTGGCGACTGAGAGAGCAACATGACCCGCCATTTCGTATCAGCGGAAAATCCCAGGGATTCCAGAGCGGAGATTATGCCGCCGGGATGTTCGGTCATCTCCTTCAAGACGCCGCCGACCTCTGCCTCCACCTCCTCATCCGATGCCGCGCCGATATCCGCAAACCAATCGGGACGCCGCCAGAATATCTCGACGTACAAACTGAGCAGAACGATGTCTATCCCCTGCAACAGCGTCACCCCAGGTGAATCCACCATGTGTTTTTGAAATGCGGCAAAGTATTTCTCGACGACGCGGAAGTGACGGGTATAGAAACTCTGCCCGTCCATACCCAAGGTATCCAATTCCTTGATGGCCGCCATTCTATCTTCTTCTCCCCATTGGCTGTTCATCAACAGAAACAACGTCTCAAACTCGGGATGAAGTACCATAGTCATGATATCTCAACTCCTTTCTCGCAGGAATCATGCTTGAACATCTCTCGTCAGGAACTCAGCAAAACCTCCTTGTGCTTTGACCAGGCTGTCGTAGTCCCCCGCCTCCAGAATGCGCCCCTTCTCCAAAAAGAGAATGCCGTCGTACCGGCGCAGCAGTTCGGGAGTCAAATTGTGGGTAATCGTTATCATGGTGATATCCGGCATCTGCAGCAGGGCCGTTTCAATATCCCAGGCCGTTTGCCAATCAACAGCGGCTGTTCCTTCGTCCAGAATAAGAATCGGTTTGTTCTGAATCAACGCCCGCGCCACCGCGACGCGTTGCCGCTGGCCGCCGGAAAGGTTGACACCATTTTCCCCGACAGCTGTGCCAAGGCCCTTTTCCATTTGCCCGAGAAAACGATCAACGCCGCTGGCGGCCAACGCCCTCTGCCACTCAGCCTCAGTGTATTGCCGGTGCAGATCAATGTTGTCTTGAATGGATTCATCGAACATATACACATTCTGATGGATAAACGATATTTGTGCAAGCAGTTTGTCAATATCCAGTTGACGCAACTCTATCCCGTCCACGGAAATAGCACCGGTATACCCGCTGTAATTGGCGCAGAGCAGCTTGACCAGTGTCGTTTTGCCACTGCCGCTACCGCCGATAATGGCATACTTTTTGTTTTTCGCCAACGTGGCATTGAGATTGTCAAGCACCTGGGGGCCGGACTTATAGCCGAAAGAGACATCTTCAAACCGGATGGCGTCGGTGAACACCGGCTCCTTTGTGCCTTGGAAAGCGGAAGGCTGCTCCGCACTGATATCCCGGATACGTTCCATGACCGAGCGGGCACCCATAATGCTCGGAGCACTCTGCATAATGACAGCCACCGGTCCCACGAATGTGCCGCTTAACTGGAGAACCGCCAACAAAACACCGGCACTCATCTGGCCGTTCAAAGCCAGGTAACCTGCCACAAGCATCACAACCAACTGGGCGCCGCCGCCCAGCACTTGCGATAAGCCCTCGCTGAGGGCTGTCAGCCGATCCACAGCATATTTGTTTCCCGTCACAGCATCGTTTTGGGCGGCAAAATCCTTTCGGGCTCTGTCGGTAAGCCGGAAAGAGCGAATGATATCATATCCGGCCAGCTGGTCTTTGAGGCTGATGGTAAACATGGCGAAACTTTTGGACAACAGATCCTGCCGGCGGCTGATCGGCTGGCCCAGGCTCGCCGGAATCAGGTACATGGCTACCAGACCCACAAACATCACAACGGCAATGATGGGGCTGTAATAGATGAGCGCGGCTGCCGCCAGCACGAACACAAAGGCATACTGGAAAATCGACAGAATAGGAATTAATCCGTTTTCCTCAACGATTTTCACATCGTTGGTCAACGCCGAGATGGTATCGGCGGTATTAATCCCGTGAAAGTTTTCGACGTCTCGGGAGAGGACGCCGTTGTACAGGGATCCTCGCATATCCCTCGTACATCGCACAATAAGCTTTTTGGTGCAAAGGCTACACAGCCAGGCAACGATACCGAGGATCGCGATGTAGATTGGCACCACCCACAGCATCTTGTGGAACAAATCCCAATCGCTGTTGACAATGGCATCAAGGATGTACTGCAGGACAAAAGCGGCTCCGACAGTAACAATGGACAACAGAAAACTCGTCAAGATGGTTACCGCAAACAAAATCGTGTGCTTCTTGAGTATCGCTATCATCGAACATTCCCCCTCTATATATTATATACATCTAACTATATATTATATTATCATGTAATTCTAATTCTGTCAAGCTATATCATGCTGTTCTAATAATATTGCGGGGCCGTATTTTTGTACAAAAAAATTTACGATCTGTTCGAAACACCGTTTGCGCTCATGAGAGGATTTTCATGGAGCTTCTCGTTTTTGCTTGTTCTTGCATATGATATCCTGATGATAAAGTCACTGCTAATTTACAAAAGTGCTTTGAAAAATGATCGCATAAGCACAAAATAAAGAGGAATAAATGTGTTGCTGCGCAACCCAAGCGCGCCAAACCAGTCTTCCATCGATCGCAATTCTTCAAGCAAGCAAAGCCCCCATGCTCACGACATTTCCGGGATGCCTCCATTTTCTGTTCAGTTCAATCAATAGGGTTCGCCAACAGTTTTTAGGATTTTCTGTATTCCTTCAAAGGCGTTCTGATTATTCGCGGCGTATAATATTAACATATCACTTTTCATATCCATCACAGTGATTCTTTCATTTGGGCTGTATGCGTATAACTCCACCTTGGATCCCCACCAAAAGTCTAATGACTCCGGGCGCCTAGTAAAGTGCCGCCTAATAACTTCCAGATCATTTTCAGTAATCCATTGAAAGCCTTCCGACACATAAGGCAACGCAAAGCAAGCTTGGCATCCAAATATAGCCATCAAAAACGCTGACAATGTCTCAGAAGTTTTAATCCAATCATCTTGTTAAAGCCGAGCCAGCCAGCCCCCCAAAAGCCGAACTTGTTTTTCCGGCAAATACCGGATATACTGTCAGTCAGTCAGTCCGTCTGTCATGCGGTCTGAAAATACATAAGAAAAGAGGAAG
>WRII01000082.1 GCA_009782825.1 Peptococcaceae bacterium | reverse complement strand
GAACAATTGAGCCGGCAGCCCACCTCTGCTCCCCCCCTCCCCCGTCCGTGTGTCGCCCTCCCCCCCCTCCTGGTCCTGGAGAACCACCCGATTCATCCTCGACTCCTGCCCCCGGAAAGACTCATAGAGATCTTCCCCCGCCAGCCGGCAAGCCGGGCACGCCCCAAAAGGAATCCGCACCACCACACCCCTCTCATACGTCATGGTATGCTGGGACATCATCAACACAGTCCCGCCGCAATCCGCACAAGGCCGAACATACTCCCGGCGCTTCTCCTTAAAACACTCCGTATCATAAAAAACCCCAAACTCCCGGAAAAACCAATTCTCCGACGGCAAAAAACTCTCCGACACCCGCCGCCACTGCGGCCGCACCCCCGCGCGCTCAGCCTCCATCCCGCGAAAATACTCCCGCACAGCCCTTCCCGAAATCTCCTCCCGGGGCACATCACAAGGCTCCCTGACCCCCGAATAGTCCTCCCCGCACAGAGCCAGGAAAATCGCCATATTCACATAAGGCAAAGCCCCCTGAATCGCATAACCCCCCTCCAGCACCGCCAAATCCGGCCGCAGCAACTCCGTCATCTTGCCATATCCCTGAGCCGTCACATTCATCGCCGCCAGCGGATCCGTAAAGTGATTATCCTGCCCCGCCGAATTAATCACAAAATCCGGCTCAAACTCCTCCAACACAGGCAGCACAATCTCCCGCACAGCATACAAGACCCCCTCATCCCCCATCCCCGGCGGCAGCGGAATATTCACCGTCGCGCCCCAGGCATTAGGCCCCCCCTGTTCCCGCACAGCGCCCGTCCCCGGAAACAAAGTCCGCCCATCCTGATGCAGCGAAATAAACAGCACATTCGGATCATGAAAAAAAACATCCTGAGACCCATCCCCATGATGCACATCCGTATCCACAACAGCAATCCTGCCCACACCATGGCGAGCCCGGAGCTCATTCGCCACAATCGCCACATTATTCAGCGTACAAAACCCCCGGTTTCCCCAAACCAAAGCCCCCGCGTGATGCCCCGGCGGCCGCACCAGCGCGAATCCATTGACAATCTCCCCGCGGCCCCACGCCTCCGCCAACACCACCGCACTGCCCGCCGCAATCAAATGCGCCTCCAAACTATGATCCCGCGGCTCCGGCAAAACCACCTGAGCCCGGGCCACCACATCCAAAGGACACAGCGCCGGCGCATATTGCCGCACCTGAGGAAAGTCCAGAACCCCCTCCTCAAACATCTGTTCCTGAGTGTACAACAACCGCTCTTCCCGCTCCGGATGCCGTTCCCCCAAGGACCAGTCAAAAGCCGGAAAAAAGAGAATCCCCGTTTTATTCATAGGTTCTCACCCTCCCCAAGACCCCGACAGGCATATGCATCGCCCCTTGGACAATCTGGCCCACCGTCCACGAATCCTCCACCTGGGGAAAATAAGAAAAATCATCAACCTCAACCCCCGCTCCCAGCTCCAACCCCATATCCCGCGCCCGCCTCTCCATAACCCCACGCAAGAACTCCACCGCGTCCTCATGAGGCCGCTTGCACCCCGTCCATTTTCCCTGTTCCCCCGTCTCTTCAATCCGATACTGCCCCAATAGCGTATCCAAATGCAGCGTTGACGAGAATGACGGGCGCGCCAGAGCCGATCCCAGAGCATTGGTACTCTGAGCATGTTCAGCCAGTTCAACCCTCAAAGACATGCGCCGGGCAAAAGCCTCAGCCAAAGCCAACGCGCTGCCCCCACTCAGCTGCACATACAAATCCCGTTTCGACTCATGGCACAGCACCTCCCAAACCCGATACGCCGGCTCGTCCTCCCACTCACAATGCAACGCCTTCATGGCCTCATGAATTTTCAGAGTCATCTCCGTAATAATACCCTCCGCCAACGCCGTCACCTCCTGAACCGACCCCCGGCCCTCAGGCAAAACCCGCAGCAGAGCCTCCTCCGCCCTCTGCCGGTCGCCATGATCCGTCAAGTTCAGATAGCGCATCGCATCCGTCGGCGTCAGCGCCGGCCCGCCCAAACAAGAGGCCGGACCCTCACGGCTCTCCGCCAAGCTAATCTTCCCCTCCGCAAAACACACCGTAGAATCGCCCCCCACAGGCGCCGACCGCACCGCCAGAGAACGCACATTGGTCGTATAGGCGCCAATACACGCCCCCCGGGCCCCCAACAACGGGACCCCCGACAGCACCGCTCCAATATCGGTAGTCGTCCCCCCAATATTCACCACAAAGAACGACTCCTGCCCCTCCGTCTGAGCCAGAGCCCCCAACACACTTGCCGCCGGGCCCGAGTAAATCGTTTGCACCGCCGAAGCCTTCTCAATGGGCAGCATACCCCCATCCGCTTTCAGCACTGATACAGGCGCCGCATACCCTCGCACCCGCACAGCCTCCTGCAATCCCTGAGAAAACTCCTCATAGATCCGGCGTGTCGCCAGATCCAAATAACTGGTTTGAACCCTGCGATAAAAATTAATCTGTCCCCATTCATGGCCCAAAGCAAAGCGCGCCTGCGGCACTTCTTTCCGCAAAAAAGCCGCCAGCTGCTCCTCGAAAATCTTATTGCGATGAGAAAACTTACTGACAATACACACCAGGGGAGACTCCGGCAAATCCGCACACTTAAGTTTTTCCGCCAGTTCCCGCCACTCCTTAAGGTCAGGCTCACGCACCACACGCCCACGGAAATCCATCTCCCCACTCAACGTATGAAAGGCAAAGGGCCATTTGAACGATCCCGGCACGATCCCCGATCCTGGGAAAAGAACCAGTTCCACCCGAGACAGCTTCTCCTGAACAATAGCATTGGTTGCCAGAGTGGTACTCACCGTAATTCTGTCCACATGCCGGGCATCCTTAGCATCAAGACTGTCCAAAGCCCTGAGGACAGTTCCCAGAATATCCTGTTCCTCCGTCCTGACTTTTCCAACACTCTCAATCGTCTCCCCCTGCAAAAGGACAATATCTGTGAACGTTCCACCCACATCCAAACCAATGCATTTTCTCATATCTCCCGCCCCCATTTTAGGGTCAGCCATTTTAGGATCAGCTTTTCAGGATCAGCCTTTCAGGATCAGCCTTTCAGGATCAGCCTTTTAGGGTCAGCCTTTTAGGGTCAGCTTTGTTTCGCGGCAAAAGCGCTGAGAATCTGAGTGCGAATATCTTCCGCCCCATTAGGGCTGTTAGGCAAAAAGATTGCGTGGTTACCATTTTTAGCAAAAGTATTCATCGCATCCAGATACTGCTCCGTCAGAAGAATGCTCATGATATCCTTCTCACTCAATCCGTTGTTTTTCAGTTCACTGAACGATGCACTCAACCCATCCACAATCGCCTTGCGCTGATTCGCAATCCCCACACCGTGGAGACGATCCTTCTCCGCCTCAGCTTCGGCAGCCGTAACCACTTTAATTTTATCCGCGTTAGCCAGCTCCTGGGCCGCATGGCGCTGCCGTTGAGCCGCGTTGATGGCATTCATGGAATTTTTCACTTCTTGAGCCGGCTCAATAGACGTAATCAGGGTTTTGATAATAATATACCCATAATAGGACATTTCGCTGGAGACTGTGTTAAAAACATCCTGGGCGATATCATCCTTCTTTTCATAGGATTCGTCAAGGGTATACTTGGGCAAGGAAGAACGAATCGCATCCTCCACATAGGATCTGATTTGAGCAATAGGCGCCGCAAGCCTGTAATAGGCATCAATCACCTTTTGCGGATCCACCTGAAACTGCACCGCAAGGCTGAGATGGACAAAGACATTATCCTTCGTTTTGGTTTCAATAGCGATATTGTTCTGTTGAATCCGCAGCGGAACCCGGCTCACAATCCGATCAATGCCAAAAGGTGCACGCGCACGCAATCCAGCCACTGTTGCCCGGTGAAACTTGCCAAAACGCTCAACCACTGCCACAGTCTGCTGCTGAACGATATACAAGGTCGTGAAGAAAATAATAAGTCCGCCCAGTATGACACATACAATGAAAAGCCATAATCCGCCCATGTCTCAATCCCTGCCTTTTTTATCTTTAATTATAGCGAAATGCACGAAAAAAAACAACCGTTTATGAGGCGATATTATTGGATATAAAAGAGTAGAATTTTTTCCGGCTTTCTGTTATGATATCTGTAACCCGTAGTAAAAGAAAGATTTCTGGAGGATATTTCCTTCTTTTATCGTTTTATAGTATTTCGTGTCTCATCACATACAAATTTGATATCCTGTTCATGAGCAACACTGCAAAGGAGAAACATATGATTCAAAAAGATCGTTCCGGATTCGTTGAAGTCTTTATGGTTGAACTGCTTTTTCGAAAAAAACCCTATATTGACCGCACTCTTCTTAACCGCAAAATGCTTCCATACATTTCGAAAGATGCTCAACAAACACAGGGTTGGGAAGAGGCTGATATCGAAAATACTTTTATCTATTTTCATACTGATCAAGAAACATTTGATAATAAAACCCCTCAGACCTGTGTCATGCCCCATCCGGTAGATATTTCCATCGAGCGCTACCACGACAGTCTGCAACAATCTTGGCACTGGCCTCAAGCTGAAAATATTGTGCGTGAATGCACATATGGTCTTCTGGTCACGGATTTTATGGCGTATTCCCTTTTTTATAAGGATCGCCTAACCCTTTTCCAAAATGCTTTGAATGCGATTTTAGAGACCGCACCTTGTGACGCTATATATTGGAATTCAAGCCAAAAGCTTCTCGATCCTGCAAAATACCTGGAAGCTCTTGACTATGAAGAGGTTCTCTATGGTCCCGTCAACCTGCGCCTGTTCAATGTTGAAAACCCTGAACAGTCCAAACTCAGCCAAAAACAAATCGTTATGGATACCTGCGGTCTGGCCGCATTAGGGCTGCCCGATCTCCAATGTCACTTCTATGCCCCCGATAACCCTAGAGTTCCCTCTTCCCAGCAGGGCGCCCTGATTTCCAATGTGCGTGGTTTTCTTCTCGATATGCTCTATTATCTGTATGACAAAGGCAATGTTATTGAAGATGGTGAGATTTGCGAACTCATGGATCAACACCCCTGGCAGTGCGAACACCAGCACTCCTTGATCCCCCCTGACAGATTCGTTATTGACCTGAATCCCGGCCCTCCTCTGTATGCAGGCAAACAGCAGCGCGGGTTTAATGTGGCCCGCTGACCCCCCTAATGCGGGCTTTGCCCGCAAGTGGTCAGTGATCAGTGGTTAGTGGTCAGTATTGGATTTTCTTGTTTTTTGTTGACACTTCGCGTCTGTAAGTTACTAAGCCTCGAACAAAGGGCGAACATTTTATAGGCAGCGACTTCTGAAGAAATTCCTGAGCGACGCAGTATGCGTTGCTCAGGAATTTCTTGGCATGGAGCGTGTTAGGGGCAGCTTCATTCCTCGCCAGTCCCTAAGGCTTATACTGCGCCGGGTTGATGTATCTGATGGTTCCATCCGTATTGGTAAAGATTTCGTAATGCAAGTGCGGACCTGATGAATTCCCTGTATTTCCTGTATCCGCAATTCTCTGGCCCCGGCTCACAGTCTCCCCCACCGCAACATGTATCTTATTCAAGTGAGCATAGCGGGTTCCGACACCGTCCCCATGGTCAATAACAATGGTATTGCCATACCCTCCGCCCCAGCCTGCCACAATCACAACACCCCCGGCTGATGCGTAACACGGGTTTCCTATCGGAAGCCCCACATCGATCCCGTTATGATTCGGTCTTTGGGCGGTTCTGAACCCCGACGTAATTGTACCTGAATCAACGGGCCACCTTATCTTGGGAATCGAACCCGACCCTTGCGCGATTTTCGACCCGGCTCTATATCCGGTTCCCTCGTAAATGATTTTTGTCACAGGTTCTTTTTTTCTGTTTTCTGTGATATATTCCTTATCTTCCTCAGCCACAACACCATTCTTGGAAATATACCTGTACTTCACATCCTTGGCGCCCAGTTCCCCTTCCTGGTGCACAACCGTTTTATTCTGAGCAACCATTTTCTTTTCCGTCTCAAAGGGAATATCTTCAGTGGTAGAACGTTCTCCTTCCACAATCACAGTCACATAAGGTTTTTCCTCAACCAGCTTCAAAACCGCCCCGTTTGTCAACTCCTCTCCCGCCTCCGCTGTTAATCCCGGATTTTCAGCCAAGATCTCATCCAGAGTGGTGTTATACTCTTGCGCGATGTCCTGCAAAGTATCCCCTTCAACCACTGTGTGTTCAACAGCGCGGAGCCTCCCTTCGGTCAAGGCCTTCTTGGCTTCCTCCCTGGTCTTCATGCTCAGGGGCGGAGCTTTTTCCTCCACAATATCAACAGCCTCCAGGAAATCAACAGATTTGACATTATTGGTGTCGGAACGAGCGGCATAACGCTCTTTCAGGTCCTCCAAAACCTCTTCAGCATCTTCTTGAGTCGGTAACACAATAGCTATATCCTCATTCACTCTAATCCCATATCCGGGAATATAGGTTTTTACATATTGAGCAATATCCTCGGCAGAGGCTTGGTTTTCCTCAAAGGTCTTCCTGTCAACCCGAAGACGTAAATATGTGACCTTATCATCCGACATCACATTAATAGTGTCATCCTTCCCTTCCCCCAAGGTATGGATCGCACTATTAACAATACTCCGGGCATCCTCGTCCGAAGCGGTATACCCGAATTGTTTTTCATTAACGACAATTTTCACAACAGATACTGTCAAGGCTTGATAAGCGATAAATCCGATCAATGCCAGCGAGACTACACCAAAAGTCACAAAAACCCTTGCAGATAACCAAGGCAATGTACTCAAGCGCATACGGCGAGAGGAAGATTCTTGTGCTGTTTCCAGCGCAACCGCCCCAGCCGCTTTCCCCGCTCTACGGGATTTTGGCGGAAGGATCACCGGCTGAACCCTTGAAGATGCTTTGCGGGACATTCCCTTAGACACACCCTGCGGTGCGTGTTGGGATCTTCTTTCTTGCGGCCCTCGCGGCATCCTTTGCGGTATTTCCCGGCCTGCTCCTCGCGGCGTCCCTTGGGGCCTTCCACGAGACACATCTTGAGCCGTTCCTCCCGGCGCCCTCTGCGGATTTCCTTGAGACCTTTCTTGGGGCGTTCCTCGCGGCGCTCCTTTAGGTATTCCACGAGACACGTCTTCAGCTGTTCTTCGCGGCACCCTCCGCGGGTTTCCTCGTGGCATTTCTTGGGCTGTTCCTCGCGGCGCTCTCTGCGATGTCCTCCAGGATGCTTCTTGGGATCTCCCTTGAGACACGTCTTGAGGCGTTTCCCGTGATGCATCTGAAGGGGTTCTTCCGGGCGGATAACCTGACCGAGCATGATAAGCATTTTTTGAAGAGTCGCGAGTAGGCCCAGGCTTCCTAGCCGATCTCTCCATTCTTTCCATGTATACTTCCCATCCTCCCTTAATATAATGTGATACTGGGTCGCATCAAGAAGCCATCACACTATAATATATATGTACATGTATTATACCAAAAAAAATTGACCAATGGAAGCGAAAAATATATTTTTCACCAAAAATAATAAATAAAATATTAAATGACGAATCATTTTGCCTGCCTTTGTGCAAAATGATTCGTCTTGCAACAGCCTCTTTAAGCCCTTTGTACCATAGCCTGTTTCACTTAGGGACTGCCCCTTAGGGACTGCCCCTTAGGGACTGCCGCTTAACGGTAAACCTCCGGATCCACATATCTGAGAGTTCCATCTGTGTTAATAATGATCTCAAAATGCAGGTGCGCCCCTGTTGAGTTCCCCGTATTTCCCGTGGCGGCAATCTTCTGGCCTTGGGAGATCTGTTGTCCTACCGAAACACTCATCACTGACAAATGGGCGTAGCGGGTTCCGACACCGTTACCATGATCTACAACAATTTGGTTCCCATACCCCCCATTCCATGACGCAGAAACAATTTTGCCAGACGCCGCAGCGTAACAAGGCGTCCCTTCCGGAACCCCCACATCTGTTCCTGTATGATTGGGTCTGGACGGATTCTTCGCCCCAAAGGCCGATGTGATACTCCCCGTATCCAGGGGCCATCTTATCTGGGGCACCGTACCTGAGCCCCGCGCGATGTTTGCGGAACCACCGCCGGCCAGACGAAAACTCGCTTGAGTCCCTTCAATAATAATCTCTGTCACAGGATCTTTCGTGATCTCTTCTGAAATCACATCTTTCCGGGTTATGGCGCCGTTTCTCTTCACATACGTGTACGTTATATCCTTAGCACCGGGCTGCCCTTCCTGTTGAACCTTGGCCGTTTTCTGGGCAACTTTAGCATCCTTGACTGTTTGAGTTTCGTAAGCAATATCTTCAGTAGTTGAACACAAGCCCTCCACCACCACATTCAGGTAAGGCTGAACAACAACCAGCTTGACGGACGTCCCGGCCGTCAGAGGGCTTTCTGGTGTCAGCCCTTTGTTTTCAGCCACAATGGCGTCCACAGAAGTATTATTTTTCCGCGCAACATCTTGTAAGGTTTCCCCTTCAGCCACGACATAGTCAATACCCTGTGGCTTTCCCTCAAGTAAGGCTTGCATAGCCTCTTCCTGGCCCTTGATCTTCAGCGGCTGGGCTTTGGTCTCAACCACCTTGACAGCTTCCTCGTAGTACACAGTATTGACACTATTGTCCTTTGAAGGGGCAGCGTAATGCGCTTGCAACTCCTCCAGCACAGCTTGAGCTTCCTCATTGCTGGAGAGAATAATATCCACATTATCATTGACACTGATTCCGTATCCCGGAACATAGGTTGTCACATACTGAGCAATGTCGTCAGAAGTCGCTTGGTGTTCCTCAAATGTTTTTTTGTCAACCCGCAGGCTCACATACGTAATCTTATCGTCAGTTTTTGTGTTGACATCTGTATTGACTTCTTCCCCCAAAGTATGCACTGCGCTCTCCACCACATTCTCAGCCTCATCGATAGAAGCGCTATACCCAAAAGTCTTCTCATTAACGACAATTTTTACAACCGGTACCGTCTGAGCCCTGTAGGCAATCAATCCCGTCAGAGCCACAAGGGTCACGAAAAAAGTCACAATAACTCTGACAGACACCCAAGGCAGTGCGTGTATACGCATGCGGCGGAACAAGGAACTCATCCCATTCTTTTCTTTGTGTTCTCTTCCAGGCTGACAGCGTGACCAGGGGCCGGCGGTGTTCGTGGCAGCGTCTTGAGCGGGCTTCATTCCTGAGTCTGATGCAGGCCTTACCCTCGACTTAACCCTTCTCTCCATTGGAACCTCCTAACTCCTTCCGGCTGAAGGAATATCAGCTGAAAAGTTTGATCAAGAGTATTATACTAAAAAACGCCTCTCGATGGAAGAAAAAATATATAGTAATAATGAAATAAAAATAGGAAAACTCTCGCTAAAGAGGACTTCCCTGACCGATCTGTCTCTTTTGCTTACTTTTGTTCTCTTTTGTATAGCTTGGGCTTACTTCAGCCTCATCCCAAATTTCTCTTCAACTTATTAAAAAAAGAAACAATGCCGCCCTGTTGTTCAAAAACCGATTCCTTGCCTAATAACGACCGTGCAATAGATTCAATCTGCTGTGAAAACTCAATGTCCGGATAGAGCGCAGAGGCAATTTCCCGAGACTTCAGAGATTTACTCACACGTTTGTCGTCAAAGATCCAGCCCAGATATTCAGGGCGTTTGAGAAGAAATTCGGAAACAGCATAGATGAATTTTTCTGTGCTTTTTTTGGCCTCTTGTTCCGATTCGCACATGTTAAAAACAAGCTTGGGTGAAATCATCTTGTTCCGCGAATAGAGAACTTTGGTAATCGCAAAAGTATCCAACATCGCATGAGGTTCAGGTGTTGTTACAAGTATAATATCGTCTGCCGCCTCCAAGAACTTTAATACAAGCTCAGAAATTCCCGCGCCTGTATCAACGATGAGATAGTCGCAGACCCGCTCTAACTGAATAAATCCGGATAGAATCCGATTAAACTGCAATGGGCTGAGATTCGTAAAAGCGACGATGCCGCTGGATCCTGGAATAACTTTGATCCCGAGAGGTCCTTCTGCCAAAATATCAGGAATCTGACAATCCCCTTTGAGGACATGTGTCAAATTATATCGGCACTTCATATTCAACAGGACTTCGATGTTGGCCATGCCAATATCTGCATCCATCACCACAACTTTATGTCCCATTTTTTGTAAACTCACAGCCAAGTTGATGGCCAGTGTGGTTTTCCCAACGCCCCCCTTACCGCTGCCAATAGCAATAACCCGGGTTTTTTTCCGCGGATTCTGATCCCGCAGAGTCGGTAAATTGGTACACCACACCTGCCGGGTGACTTGCCGGTCAATAACTTCCGAATACATCCCTTTGGCAGAGGCCGGTTCCATCCATTGCACCGATGTCCCCACAGGGAGCATCAACAGATACCCTTTGTGAAGTGTGAGCGCGAGTTCCAGCCTGTCCTTATGGACATTCACAATATGAGTTTTGTATATGTCCCGATAAAGTTCCGCATCAGTGGAAAAAACCACGTTTTGGTTCGGATACAATCTGATGTCCATCTGATGCCCCCTTGAAGTGTATGCAAGATTGATTCTGATGAAAAAGCCACTTCTAAATTTCTACAATTTCTTTTCTTTTTCCTGCTTGATCGATCCTCTTTTTGAACTAAGGGACTGTAACTAAATAACTTTGCAGAAAGAATAAAAATGCGATCTCTTCGCATTTTTTATTCTTTCTGCCGCATCCCCGCGGCCGTTCCAAGAAATTATGAGGCCAAATAATATTTTGAGACAAAAGTTTTATAAATAAGCATATCACGTACCTCGGAATATAAGGGGACATACCAGCCTAACAAACAAGCTTTCATATAATCATTGTGAAAATAATACAACTCGTTCTCCGTTTGGCACAATGAGCCTTTTTTAATTTTGATCTTGCCATCTTTACCCTTCACTGTGTAAGTCTTACGCACTGTATCATTCTCCTTCCTATTTTCCTTCCTATTTGGGTGTGATTCTTTATTTAAGTCTTTTAAATCTTTCGCGGTTCTTCACTTCAGCCTCCTTTCTGTGTTTATTTGACCCTTCAATAATGTAACCGGCGTTTCTGGTCAACACGTACTCATAGGGCCATAACCTTTTCAGTGAGCCTTTTTTCACAATTATACCATATGTATTTCTAGAATTATATATATAATTATTGGTAAAAATGAAATTAATATGCCTCTAAGCAAAGCCAACAAAGTTGATAAAGCAACAGGCATGAACTACTGATCACTGACCACTTGCGGGCAAAGCCCGCATTAGAGAAAAGGAAGGTTGGCGAAGGAGGGAACCCGGAAGAGACGGCGAAGTTCTACTGGGACGGGAACCGGCTGCTGGCAGAAGACCGCGATGGGCAGGTTTACCTGTATGAGCCGGGGAGCTTCGTACCGCTGGCTCTGGTGAGGTCAGAGGCGGTAGATATTACGCCGAAACGTAAGGCAGGGGCGCTGCCTGCATTACAATTTATTTCGGTATTATGAGGAGATGATTCGCATGAATTTATACGAAAGTTCTTCAGTTCGTTTTAGCTTCTTGTCAATTAGTCTTGACGATTTGGTACAGATATTTAGGCAACACATGAACTTTCCTCCGCACTTTATGAGTATAGGAGAAAACCGTCTTGAGTCTGTAATTAACGAAACGAACAAGGAATGTCCTCAAAATAGAGGAGGGGCAGGTTATAAGGCCTTGTTTTATCGCTGCCAATCGAATGATGGCATAATAACTCCAGATTAAGCCCCGCGCTATGCAGTTCGGGAGATACTCAAAAAGTTGTGTGAGTATAAGAACATGGAGATAGTGGCGGGCAATGTATTCATGATATTGTTGATTATCATTAAAAGGAGGTCTCTAATGTCCTATTGGGAGTATCGAATTATACGCAAAAATGGAGAGTTTGGTATTTTTGAGGCTTATTTTCGAGATGATGGAGGGTTAGAGGGGTTTAGTGAAAATCCGGTTTCTCCAAGAGGAGATACGTTAAACGAGTTAATTGAAGATTTGGTAGATCGATATTCAAAATCTATTGACAAACCCATTCTTGAATGGAAAGAAAAATAAAAAGGAATAATAGGGGACGTTGATCC
>WRII01000081.1 GCA_009782825.1 Peptococcaceae bacterium | reverse complement strand
AATATGCTATGCCGTCATCAAAAAAGAACATCCAAAATCAGATGATTTCAAGCTGTTCAGATGTTTGCCCTTATTTTTTCCATTGTTCAATTAGGATTTAATTTAGTCGTGAAATTCCATGATGATGGAATCCGCAAGAGAAATTCCAGTGCTATCGAGTTCCCTCACTTTAGAAACAAATACCACATATGCAGTTAGGTTCTGGCTTCTTTGGATAAGATCCTCGTTGCAGCCTTGGTTGACATTGATAATGGGAACTTCAAGTTCTAAAGAACCTCCCTGTTGGGATCCGAACGGCGCAGTCATAAAAGCATCCGATAGCCGCAATGTCTTCCGGTCGGCAAATCTATCTTTGCCGTTATAAATAACATAAACTTCAGGTTTTGGGATTTTCACCAGCTTCCGGCGATGGATAGTGTCTTTGTCAAGCAACAATTCATACACTCTTGCTTGGAGATCAAAGTTTTTCCAAAAAATGAAGGAATAAATACAGGACAGAAGCCACGGATCTCTTTCCTTTTATCCTTGAAGGTTATCTTTTGAATTTTTTTCTTGGCTTAAAGCTTTATGCGCTTTTCGGTTCATAAAAGCTCCAACAAGGTATAAAATAGATGTAATTATTCCAAAACCATTGGTGAAATAATAGCCAATATAGCGACCTATCGTCATTGTCCTCTCTGATGCAGGTGCTCCCCTCCATACAATTTCAAAAACATTAATTCCCAAGAGCACAATTCCGACAATAATAAGAGCCTTTGATTTTGAAGCATCTTTTCCTTGCACAATACCCATAATACCTGCCGCAATATTCGCAATAATAACGAAAGCAACAAACACAATCCCAAAATTATCTGCATCAACTGGTAAAGTTAAAGCGACCAACAGAGAAACAAAAGCCAGTGCACCGAAAACGATGAATATAATTCCAGTAACTAACAACAGAGTTCTTCCAGGTGCTTTTTTCATAACTAACCTCCTAAATTATTTAAACAACTTTTGTTTATGAATGAGTATTATATACTATCACCCCTCCATCCCACGTCTTAAAGGCATATGGCTATCCATACTCCAGAAAGGCTGTTTCGACTTTTTAACAAAAAAGTGAACATAGAGTAAACATAGTAAGGTTACCAGGATACTTATACCACCTGCTGAACCATCATCTCCTCCGGTCACCCAGTCCGGACCTGTAAGAACAGTGGTCATAAGTGAGGCAACCTCCCTGTCTCCTACAGAAATCCCGAACAAAGCCTGACAGAAATTACACATGATATGAAACCCAATTGGAGCCCACAGCCTTCCCGTCTTAATAAACAGGTAAGCAAACAGAGTCCCAGCAAGCAACAGATCCATCCAGCCCATGGGCTTTTCAGGAAAGTGCATTAAAGAAAATATTATGGCCGGAAGCAAAACAATAAGCCATTTCACTCGGGTTGTCTTGAGTGCAGTCATCATAAAACCCCGATAAATGATTTCCTCAGTAAATCCGCATAGTATGAACGCAAGAAGCCCGTATTCGCCAAATAAGATCCTCAGATCAGTTAGATGCGACCAATTCAAGTCCTTAATATATGCCACCCCAGTAAACAACAGCACAACTTCACATAACACTATATACACCATACCAAACAGACAACCGAACAAGAGTTGGGGCAACCATCCTTTCCGGTGTAGTCCCATCTGTTCCAGAGGCCTCTTATAAATCAGATGGAAAAGCACCAGAAAGGTGACAATCGATATTGGATATAATATTAAATAATCCATCTGATCATCCCACTTCTGGGCAAATACATTCTCAAACAAACTAGACAAACTTATTGCCAGAAACATCACAAAGAAATCAGTTACAATAAGCAACGTCAATATCCATCCTGAACGAACCTCGCCAAATTTATTTTTCAATATCATGTTTTCATGATCCTCTCTAACAAAGTTGGTGAAATATTTTGGGGAATATGACCGACGAGGTTGGTTCCTTTCAGGTCTGTTTCCATCTTGTCGCGGAGCTGCGTGATGGTGGTTTCTTTTTTATAATGTCTGTATATACACATTATACAGCCGTGTGTTACAAGTCAGGGAGTGAAATTTTCGAAGACAAGTATCTCTTCTTTTTCTAAGACTTTATCATAAGGGACTGTAACTAAATAACTTTGACATGAGCCAGGATGCCAGGATGGCGTGGTTTTGCAATAAGTGAAAACTCTGGTATAATTTTTTATATAGCATAGTCACCATACCGAATGTGAGGGTGTCATGGAAACAAAAATGCTCCCTGTGGGGATTGAAGATTTTGAGGAAATGCACACAGACAACTTTTATTATGTCGACAAAACCTCATTTATTTCAACATTGCTGTGCAATCGGGGGAAAGCTAATCTCTTCACACGCCCCCGCCGCTTTGGCAAAACTCTGAACATGAGCATGTTGCAAGCCTTCTTCGAGGTCAACAGGGATAGCAAAGACCTCTTTGCTGGGCTGGATATTGCCCAAGAACCAGCCCTCTGTGAAGAACATATGAACACGTATCCTGTGATCTTCCTGACGCTGAAAAGTGCGGAAGGGGAAGACTTCGTGGAAGCCTTGGCTAGAATGGAGATCCTGGTTGCCGAAGAATGCCGAAGGTTATCCTTCCTGGAGCAAAGCCAGCAAATTGGCTTGGATGATCGGAATGACTTTATCGCATTGAGGGCGCGGGCTGCTACACCCCAACAACTCAGCAACAGCCTGCGCACTCTCTCGCGCATGCTTGAAGCCCATTATGGCAAAAAGACAGTCTTGTTGATTGATGAATATGATGTCCCCTTAGACAAAGCCTTCCATAACAGCTACTATGACAAAATGATCTCCTTCATGCGTATATTTCTGGGTGAAGCCCTGAAAACCAACCGGTCTCTGGCATTCGCGGTCATAACAGGCTGCTTGCGTATATCCAAGGAAAGCATCTTCACCGGCCTCAACAATTTCCGAATAAACACCATAACAAACAAGCTCCATGATGAGCATTTTGGTTTTACCGATATCGAAGTCAGAAAGATGCTGGCATACTACAACCTCTCATTTGCCTACGACGAACTACGTGCGTGGTACAATGGCTACCGTTTTGGGGATACAGACATGTATTGCCCCTGGGATATTATCAACCATGTAGCTGAACTCCGGGCAGATCCCAAAGTTCGTCCCAAAGCTTATTGGAATAACACCAGCTCCAACAACATGGTCAAACTGTTTATTGATAAAGCCGACAACACAACCAGAAGTGAAATTGAGGAACTCATTGCCAGAAAATCCGTGGCAAAGGTTATACGAGAAACCCTAACTTATGGAGAACTTGATAAAAACATTGATAACCTTTGGAGTATGTTGTTTCTCACCGGATACTTGACACGAACCCAGGATCCTCTGGGCCTGCAATCCGAACCCATCAATCTGATCATCCCTAACCTCGAAATCCGGGAAATCTTTATCGAAAAAATCAGGGATTGGTTTGAGGAAAAATTGGAGGATGCCAGAATCCAAGAAGAGCTCCAAAGGCTCTACCGCGCCTTTCTGGATGCGGATTGTGCTACAATCGACGAGATCTTGCACAATCAACTGCGCGCCACCATCAGTTACTTCGATAACTATGAGAACTATTATCACGGGTTCCTCACCGGCCTCCTGATAGGCGGCGCCTGGAGCATCAAATCCAATCAGGAGTCTGGGGGCGGAAGGAGCGATCTTATTCTAACAACCAGTGATGGTTCCACAGGGATCGTAATCGAAGTCAAACACGCCAAGAAACTGGAAGACATCCCTGTTATGTGTGAAGCTGCCTTGAATCAAATTGACAAGAAGCGCTATAAAGATGCTTTTCTGGCAAGCAGGGTCAAACAGATCAGAGTTTATGGGATAACCTTTTGGCAGAAAAGCTGCGGTGTGGTTTCGGCGCCGGCAATTGATGGTTTGTGAGTGCGTTTGTGCATAGACAGAATAGCCTTTTAGGGTTGTCGGGTGAGTCAACTTGGTGTTTTGGAAAAATCATACTCTGTCCACGGATATCCCCGGCGCAGCTTGCCTAAGGTTTCAATACCCCCTACCCCGTCTGTGCCTGTGATGGTATGATTAAGCATCTCTTTGAGGGAAACAATTTTGTCCATGGGTGTCCGGACGATGCTTTCGACAATAAACACAGGATCGAGGGCATGAATCAACATCCTTTTTGGAGATGAAGCAAAGTTGGCTCCGGCTTCAATAATCGCTTCAAAATGGGATTGGCAGCCGCCGGCAAAAATGATGAGCTGGTCTTTATGGGGCTGGATCTCCCGGGCTGCTTTGACAGCCCGCACAAAATGCCGGGAACTTCGGTACGCGTCCATATCTTCGCGATTGCCTTGTTTTTTCTTGAAAGAATCATGCCCTGTCAAGACTAAAATATCTGTATGGCGTTCGCTCAAAGTCTTCTTGAGAGCTTCGGCATGCCGGTGTTCGGGACAGCGGAGTCCCTGGGCTTTGACCCCGAGGCGCCGATAGGCTGACAGGCATTGCTCCAAATATTCTTCATCCCCATCCATATGAAGAACCTGTGGAGGGACTTCAAAATATTCTTCTGGTTTATGAAATTTCCTGGCAAAGGCGAGCTTGCGGAATTTTTGGTAAGTTTCTTGAGAATCAGCCAGGTGATAATGAACGACTTGCTGTTGGGTTTTAAGGCAGAGGTCATCAAGGCCGGAATCCGCACTCAAGCGATAAATCAATCCTGATAAGTGTGCGATTTTTTCCCCGCGGGAGACCTCCATATCCTCAACTTTTAGGAACAGATCTTCGTTATATGATCGGCGAGCGACGATATCTCCTTTTTCCAGCACCTTGTCACCCCCGCAATGAATTGAAGTATTGGCCATACCTATTGAGTAAGCTTAAGTGAATTCTGCGATATGATTATAGTTGTCATCATATGCGGTTCATTTATATATTGTGTCTGTATTATGTCTATATTAATGATGATTTTCGAAATCATGTATGAGAGCAGGTTACTTTATATATATTATGTTCTCAAATTCCTTTTGGTTAGATATGTGGTTAGATATAAACAAACAGCGGCGCATGATGATTTTGGGCTTAGTTACAGTCCCTTAATGGTTTTGGCGGTATACGAGGTCTATGAGATCCGGGGACAGGGCTTGGGCTACTTGCTGAAATTCAGCGATACTCAAGGTCTCAGCCCGGCGTGTTCCGTCAATATCTGTCTGCATGAGACATTTTGCCACATGGCTTTTATCCAGAGCCAAACCGGCGGCGAGGCTGTTGGTCAGTGTTTTGCGGCGGCTGGAAAAAGCGGCTTTGACAATACGAAAAAAACCTTTTTCGTCTGAGGCCGCCAGATCCGGATGGGGACGCATATGTAACGCGAGAACGGTTGAGGTTACCTTGGGGGCCGGCACAAAGGCGTGGGGGGGCACATCGAACAGAATGTCGGCTTGGGCGGAGGCCTGTACGGCGATGGAGAGGACACCGTAGTCTTTGCGGCCCGGGGGGGCGCAGATGCGCGCGGCAACTTCTTTTTGGATCATGATGATCATGGCTTCAAGATGGGATTTTTGTTGCAGGAAGTGCATTATTAAGGGATTGGTGATGTAGTAAGGCAGATTGCCGGCCACCCAGCCTCGTTGGGCGGGCCAAAGATCCGTTAGGTTTGTTTGGAGGGCGTCGCCGGTCAGGAGGTTGAATGGAGGGTTACAGCTGTCGACATGATACTCTTCCCGCAGGATCTCAGCTTTTTCCCGATCGAGTTCAATGGCCCAGAATTCCGGATGGCGGCCGATAAATTCCCGGGTCATGACGCCCAGGCCGGCGCCGACTTCCAGAAGCAAAACGTTGGCGGGAATCTGAGCGACCATGCGCGAGATGATGCTGTCGTCTATTAAAAAATGCTGGCCGAATTCCCGGCGGATGCGCTGGGTTTTTTTGAGCAGGCGGGATGTGTAGGCTCGGGCTGTTTCTTTGGATTTCATGGGTGTCCTTTCGCAGCGGAAGAAGTGACGGCAGATCAACAAAGTGTCCTATCATCCCCTCATAATCAAGCAAGGGGTGAAAAGATCTGATAATGTTTCAGAAATTCTTCCCGGGAAATATTCAGGGTGTTCAGCCTGCGCACGAACTGCTTGGCGTTGGCGTCACCAATCTGGAGTTGTTTGCCAAGCTCTCTGCGCCGAAGGGCCGCTAAGGGATGTCCGTTCAATCCCAGGTCGGTGAGATCTTGCAGGGTCCACTTGGGAGCAGATGCATGAGAGGTATGAGACATATGAGTGGCATGAGAGGTATGAGTGGTATGAGAGGTATGAGTGGTATGAGTGGCATGAGATACAGGGTCAGGCGCATGATTAAGTTTAGGGCCGGATCTCTGATCCAGCTTGGTAAAAGCTTTTCGCAGGGTTTCCACAGAGGCATATTCAATGCCTACTTTTTTGCTGTGTTCATCTTGCGCCGCGGATTTGGACACATAGATATGACGCAGGCCGGGGATTTTTCTGGCCAAAGTATCGCGGATGAGCTGCCCGGGCCGATCGGGATCTGTACAGACAATGACGCCCCGTTCACAGGCTGCGCGTTTTAAGTAGAGGATCTGCTGGGCTGTTATACCAAAACCATGGGTCCAGAGGATTTCCACTTCGCCCAGAGCTTGCCGGATGGCTTGGGCATCTTTTTTACCCTCGACGACAATGACTTCGTTGATTTTTGGTGAGTCCATTATTGAAGATTATGTGTCCTTTCTGTTGATTTTTTCTAACTGCTGTTTCCCTTCCTCATGCCCTTCGTCGTAAAGGGCCAGGAGTTTTTTTGTATCTGATTCGCTGCGTTCCATGTGCAACGGGTGTGATGGGCGGATTATGAGTGCTTTTCCTTCTTTCTCTAAACGTTCGCACAGCTCCAATTGGCGGTTGTAATTCTCATGACGGTTAAGCATAGCTTCAATTAACCGTGGGTACTTGCGGTAAAATAGTTTGAGCAAACGTTTATGTGTAAATGCTTCTTTTGTGTAGCCTGTGTTGCGGGTTAAGACCACAACATGGAAGGCATTGCGGTCTGCGACAGATTTTTCGATAGGAATAGGGTCTGCTATACCTCCGTCGAGAAGGTCATATTCTGCATAACGTATAATGGGCGACAACAGAGGGACGGAACAGGATGCCATAGCCACTTCTATTTGAGGAACCGGATCTTGTTTTTCAAACCACACTGTTTTTCCGGCGCGGCAGTCAAAGGCGCCGGTCAGGAAACGGATCTCTTGCTGTTGGTACATTTCCCAATCAAAAAACAAATGCTTTTGCGGCACGTCGTGGAACACGAAATTCATCCCGAACAGAGATCGGTGCAGAAGCAAATTGCGGCGGCTGACATAGCGAGGATCCCCGACATAGTATTCGACGATCTGCCGGTTCCGGCCCTGTTGGCCTGATATGTAGGATAGGGCGTTAGCCGCGCCGGCTGAAACTCCGATGATGTAGGGAAACAGAATCCCGGCATCCATAAATGCTTCAAAAACTCCCGCGCTGTAAAACCCGCGTGTTCCTCCGCCTTCCAGCACCAGAGCGGTTCCCTCCGGCAAGATGGTTTTTGGCTTTTTGCCTTTAATTGGTATGTGTGTGTAATCGATGCTTGTCACCTCTATTTTTGCTCTATTTTCTATTGGGGAGTTGGCTGCTCCAAAGCAATAACTCTATTTTCCAAGCTGTCAACACGGATACCTAAAGATGCGTATTTCCCAGCAAGATGGGAGTGCATTTCACAATCCAACTTAATAATGCAATCTAATTTCCCATTTATAGCTGCTTCCAGTTCAGTCAGCCTGTTATTGGTATTTTTAACTTCCGTCTCAAGATTAGACGTCTTTGTGTTGAGGGTTTTAACATCTTCCATAGCCTTACTAAGGTGTTGTCCCACAATAGAGAATCCGATTTCCATGTCTTCCTCTAAGGCGTCAAATCGTTGATCCACAGCCTCGAATCTTTGATCCATGGCATCGAATCGTTGATCCACAGCCTCGAATCTTTGATCTATGGCGTCGAACTTTTTGTCCACGGCATCGAATCTTTGATCCATGTCTGTTCTGAAGCTGTCTAAATCCTTCTTAACATTGCTAACCTCGTTTTTAACAGGATCTACAGCCTCTTTCACGACCTCTTCCATCATAGCTTTGAGTTCAAGCATTTCATTTTTTGTCATCCCCTGCCACTCCCCATCATCAATCTGTGTGTACATCCATTATAGCACAGGGTGGCCAGAAATAAAAAACCGGCGGAATCGGCGAGAGTCCGTACACCTTACACCGTACACCTTACGCTTGATGCATCTGAAAAACCTCTTCCCGGACCTTACTATACACCTTCTGAACCCCTTCAAAATTCATATTTGGGATATAGAAATTCTCCAACTCATCATGAACCTTCTTGGCTTCGCTTAAACACATCACGGCCTGAGCCGTCAGATTGTCGAGCAAGCTCTGACAAGGACTCAAACTCTCTTTTAACGCGTCGAGCTTTTCCATGTCCACTGTCTGGTTCAGATCCATGAAATGCCAATGCTTTTGTTGAAAAACCTCATTGCTCGTGATGGCCAAACCGAGTTCAGGAAAGGCCAGTAAACTGATTTTTCTGAGCAGCAGCGGCATATGAAAAGCCTCATATTCCAGACCAAAAAGGTTCGCCCGTTCCATCAAATGTTCCATAAGGAAAGTGCGTCCGCTGCCCAATCGGCCCTCCAAGTAACAGATGTTTTCATATCCCTGTAAAATGCTGGGAGTGTGATCCACATAGCCTGCCGGAGTATAAGCGCTGGCAAAGAAGTGTCTGGATTTTCTTTTATACCGGTTGGGCAGGAGATCCGAGGAGAAGATTTTTTTCTCCAAATAATAGGCAGCATCCCTCAACCCATCCTGATCCACCAATCCCCAATGGACGTGTTCAATGTCTTCGGCCACGGCCATCGCCGCCCGCAAATAACAATAAGCCCGCCGGAACCACCAGCTGTTTCTTTCCGTGCATTCCCGCACAGCCTCGCTTTGGCGTTTTAGCGGCTCCATGTTGAGGCAGTCTGCCAGGTTAATCATTTTTTCCACTGACCCTGGAAAGCGTGGGTCAACCATATGGGGTGCTGTTCCGTCCAGAACCACAATTCCTAAGGCTGTTACGGCTATGCCATCCAAAGACTCGCTGTCTGATGAACAAAAAAACATGTCAACATCATGGCCGGCGTCCAGCAATTCGGCAGCCAGTTTTTTCATGAAGGAGGACTTGCCGGTTCCTGGTCCTCCTTTCAACACATAGACTCTGCGTTTTCCCAAAGCCACAAGATTGTCATAAAAGGAATAAAAACCGCTGCCGGTATTTCCGCCGGCAAAGAGATGGCGCACTTTTTTCATGGGATCACTCCTTTCCACTAATGCGGGCTCTGCCCGCAAGTGGTCAGTGATCAGTGGTTAGTGGTCAGTATTGGATTTTCTTGTTTTTTGTTGACACTTCGCGTCTGTAAGTTACTAACCACTGATCACTGATCACTGACCACTTGCGGGCAAAGCCCGCATTAGACAGTGGGACATTGCCTAACAGGGTGGAGGGTGGTCCTCCCTCTTCCGTATTTTATGCTTGAATACCCGGAGTATCCCACCACTTGCTCCTTTGCCAACATATCTGTATAATTTTGAGTAAGGGGCTGGACAATCTCTATCCACGTCTTGCAAAAATTATGAAAATGACGGAGGAATCTCCCAATGGATTTACGCCATGTGTTGAATTGCATGATCTCCGTATCCGACTTGGGACGAGGGCAGGCTTCCAAGGTTATTCAAGCGATTGAGGAGACTGGTAATCCGTATATTATTATCAAAAATAACAAACCTCAAGCTGTCATTATATCGATCCAGGACTACATGGATTATCAGCGTTCACGGGATCTCCTGGCAGCCATGCAGGCTTACAGTCCCTATGAGGGGCAAAGTCCCATGCCACAAGGTCTTGTGCCTGAGGGTTCAGTGTCTGATCCGGGTTGTGATTATACGAACGCGTTAGCTGCCGACCCAGAGCATAGCCATGCCAATCTTACTTCTAACCCTTTGACGGCTCCCGTATCCTTGTCGTCTCTCGTCCCTAATCTCACTCATGATGAACTTGATATTTTTCTAAATGACGAAGAAGGCGATTGAAGAACCGGCTATGCCAGAGCATTGAGGGATCTCTCCTTCTGTGATAGAATAAGAAGCGATATCAGCTCAAAGAAAGGAGCGCTTTATAACGATGGCGTTGGTACAATCAGATAAACAGTACACCTACTCTGATTATCTGAAATGGGGTGACGATGTCCGATGTGAGTTGATTGACGGCATCCCTTATATGTCACCTGCACCGTCACTGGCGCATCAGACAATAAGCCTTGGACTAAGTCTTCAGCTTGGAAATTTCTTGAAAGGCAAGCCTTGCAGGTTGTTTACTGCCCCTTGCGATGTGCGCTTGAATACCCCTGATGGGGACGATACTGTTGTGCAGCCTGATTTGTTGGTTGTGTGCGATAAGGCCAAACTTGATGGCAAGGCGTGTGTCGGAGCGCCTGATATGATCATTGAGATCTTGTCCCCGTCAACTGAGCGGAAAGATAAAGTGACCAAGCTTAATCTTTACCAAAAAGCCGGTGTTCGTGAGTATTGGATTGTTGATATAGATAGCAAAACAGTGCAGGTATGTATTCTGAAAAACGATGAGTACATTATCAAAGCATATACTGACGCAGATATTATGCCGGTTCATGTGTTGGAAGGATGCATGGTCAATTTGGCGGATGTGTTTGTGGAGTCAAGTTATTAAAAACAAGGGGAAGTAGTCATGAGAATCTTAATGACAGGTAACGAAGCCGTGGCTCGGGGAGCGTGGGAAGCCGGTGTTGTCGTGTGCGCCGCCTACCCCGGCACACCCAGTACCGAAATTATCGAAAACACCGCCACTTATGAAGACATGTATTCCGAGTGGGCTCCCAATGAGAAGGTGGCCTTAGAGGTGGGACTTGGAGCAGCTATTGGGGGCGGACGGGCCCTTGTGGCTATGAAGCATGTGGGAGTCAATGTGGCCGCAGACCCTCTATTCACATTGTCTTATACAGGAGTTAACGGGGGTCTGGTTCTTATTTCCGCTGACGATCCCGGCATGCACAGCTCCCAGGATGAGCAGGACAACCGGCATTTTGGCCGGGCCGCCAAAATTCCCGTGCTGGAACCCTCGGATAGTCAAGAATGCTTAGACTATATCAAGTTAGCTTTCGGCATCAGCGAAGAATTCGATACCCCTGTTATGGTGCGCATGACCACGCGGGTGTCTCACTCCCAATCTCTGGTTTTTCTCGGCGGGCGTGAGCCGGTTTCACTGAAGCCTTACAGCAAAAACCCCGCTAAATATGTCATGCTGCCGGGCCACGCCCGTTTGCGTCACCCTCTTGTGGAAGAGAGGCTGGAGAACCTGGCTGCTTATGCTGAGATGTCGCCTTTGAATAAGGTAGAACACTTGTCGATTAATACTTTTTTATCAGAAACGCATGCCTCATGGGATACCCCATCAGGGATAGTAAAGGAACCCTCTGCGCATGTTTCGCCGCGGGCAGGTATTATCACCAACGGTATTGCCTACCAGTATGTACGGGAGGTTTTTGAGAATGTGTCTGTGCTCAAGCTGGGAATGACCTATCCCCTGCCCCGCCGCCTTATCACAGAGTTTGCTCAGTCTGTGGACGAACTCTATGTTCTGGAAGAACTGGATCCCTTCATTGAAGATCATCTGCACGCCTGGGGGCTCCATCCCCATGGAAAGGATATTTTTCCGCGAGTGGGTGAGCTTCTGCCGGAAACTCTTGCGGCTCTTGTCCCCCACTTGATTAAACCATCTTTGCGGGAGGATTTTTGCGCGGCAGGTGCTGCAGATGCTACAGGTTCTGTGGGTTCTTCTTCGGCGCTTCCCTTGGAGAAGGATCCCTCCGTTCCTCAGGGCACACCCACGCCCCCTCCCCCACAAGCTGTACCGGGCCGGCCCCCTGTTCTCTGCCCGGGATGTCCCCACCGGGCAGTTTTTTATGTGCTCAATCGTCTCAAACTTAACGTCTCCGGTGATATTGGCTGCTACACCTTGGGGGCGCTCGCGCCGCTGAACGCCATGGATACCACCATCTGTATGGGAGCCAGCATTGGCGTGGCCCTGGGTATGGAAAAAGCCCGGGGGAAGGATTTCGCGCGCAACCTCGTGGCCGTTATTGGGGATTCCACATTTGTCTATTCAGGTATTACGCCCCTCATTGATGTGGTTTATAA
>WRII01000080.1 GCA_009782825.1 Peptococcaceae bacterium | reverse complement strand
AAATTCTTAGCTTTGCTCAGAGCCGTTTTGGGAAGATCATGCACCTTCTTGACGACTGTAATCACCGGTTTGACATACTTTAGGTTTGCAAAAAGCTCCGCCCCCCGGGCGACCGTCTGGAACGCCTTCGTGCCTTTGATTGTGGTCTTGATCGCTTTTGTCGGTACCGAAAGCGCTGTTTTCGTCCCTTTGGATCCAATGATTTCCGGAATGATGTTCCCCGCGATGTAATAGAGTGTACCCACTTCACCTCGTTTGGCAACGCTTTCACCCCAGGTTTCCCCGATAGCGTCAACCATAGCGTCAAGCTTATCCCATTTTTCCAAGACAAAGCAGAACCTGTCAATCACCAAAAAGCTGCGGCTGTTCCAGTGCCCGTTCCGGTACTGGAAGCCGCAAATGCTGATACGCCGGCACTGTTGTCATCCGTCCCCGGGGTGTACGTTGGATAAATCCCTCCTGCAGCAAAAAAGGTTCCACCACATCCTCCAAGGTCCCGCTCTCCTCTCCCAGAGTCGCCGCCAAAGTTTCCACACCCACAGGTCCGCCATTAAATTTCGTGATAATCGCCTGCAAATACTTCATATCCAAGGCATCCAGTCCCCGCGGATCCACTTCCAGCAACGCCAGAGCCTTATCAGCAGTCCGCACCCCAACAGGACCCTGATCCCATATCTGGGCATAATCCCGCACCCGTTTCAGCAGGCGGTTGGCAATACGAGGCGTCCCCCGGGAACGCCGGGCAATCTCGGCGGCCCCAGCCGTTTCCACCTCTGTCTGCAGAATACGCGACGTCCGTTCCACAATCGCCAACAGCTCCTCCTGACTGTAAAATTCCAGACGGCTGATGATCCCGAACCGATCCCGCAAAGGCGACGACAGCAGCCCCGCCCGGGTCGTCGCGCCAATCAGAGTAAAAGGCGACAGAGAAAGGCGGATAGACCGGGCACTGGGGCCCTTGCCGATCATAATATCCAGACAGCCGTCCTCCATAGCCGCATACAGCACTTCCTCCGAAACCTTATTCAGGCGGTGAATCTCATCCACAAACAGAACATCACGAGGCTCCAGAGCCGTCAGCAAAGCCGCCAGATCCCCAGCGCGCTCAATCGCCGGACCCGATGTCACCCGGATGCTGACTCCCATCTCCGCCGCGATAATATTGGCCAGTGTAGTTTTGCCCAATCCGGGCGGTCCGTAGAGCAGAACATGATCCAAGGCCTCCCCCCGTTCCAGAGCCGCCCGAATAAACACCCTCAGGTTCTCTTTCAGACGTGTCTGCCCAATATAGTCCTCCAAACGCTGAGGCCGCAGCATATCATAATCCTGCTTGTCCTCCCCGCGCTCCAGGGAAGCCATTAAACGTTCTTCCACCGAGATCCTCACCTCCTTGCCTGCAGCCCCTTACTTTTTAATTTTTTAATTAGCATTTCATAACCAATATAGTAACAACTGGCCGAGAATATCCTTATTTTACCCGAATAGGCTTTCACTTCTTTTTGCGAAAATTTAAGTGATGTTATATCAGAAAACGCAAAAACCTTGTTAGTCAAAATGGAGGACACATAAATGTTTTCACCTTTGATCTTTATTTTCCATCTTGCGAGAAAAACTGTCAAAAAAACACCAAGCAATACAAACAAGGAAAACATTGTATAAACCCACCATGTAGCTGTACCATTTGGAAATAATGTCATAATAATTATAAAGAATCCAAAACCAACGCAACTCAAAACTCCGCATATAATCCCAGGCCACTTAATAAATCCAGGAACAGTTACTATAAAGTCATCTTCACTCATCCTTTGTTCTTTTCTTTTAGATTCCCTTTCTCTCGAAGTAATCATTATATAAAAAAGTATAGAAGCCAAAGAAAATATAATACCTGTTAAAAACATTTGTTTGAGATCCATGATCAATACCCTCCCTTAGCCAACAACCGCAGCGCAGCCCTTACCTGATCCTCCGTAGAAGTCCCTTCCTCCGTGCTGCGCACCGTTTTCCAAGCCTGTTTCGCCTCCGCCAAAGAAAATCCCAACGCAATCAGAGAATCCAGCACATCCAGCCCGCTTGCCCCATTAGCGCCCAGACCCAACCCTGCACCGGCCCCTTCCCCATCCAACGCCTCCTGGGCTTTCCCCGTCTCAAGCAAGTCCCTCCACATGCCCTCATCAAACTTCCCTTTCAGTTCCAGCACCAGGCGCTGGGCTGTTTTAAGCCCGATCCCCGGCGCCTGAGTCAGTAACATATGATTCCCCAAGGCAATAGCCTGGGCCAACTGAGAACCCTCATAGGCAGACAGCAAAGCCATAGCCGCCTTGGGGCCCACCCCCGATACCCCTGTCAATTTTAGAAAAAGATCCTTATCTCGCGGCGTGGCAAATCCATAAAGGGACATATCGTCTTCGCGCACCACAAGACACGTATATAAGACATATTCCGCTCCCAGGTTGAGAACAGTATTAACCCGGGTGGGCACAGCAACTTCGTAGCCAACCCCAGCCACATCTAAAACAATCTTGTCTGTACTCTTTTCCCAGAGAATCCCCCTCAGCATCCCTATCAAGCTCCATTCACCCCTAACCTTATTAATTTCTACAGATCTACACGAAAATCCTTTATCGGCTCTCCTCTTCTCCTCTTCCCGCGAAACCGCGAAACCGCAACCTACCCCCGCACACTATGGGCATGACACACCGCAATGGCCAGCGCGTCAGCAGCGTCATCCGGCTGGGGAACGCTAGGCAGACCCAGAATCGCTTTTACCATAAACTGCACCTGTTTCTTTTCCGCCTTCCCGTACCCCACCACAGCCTGTTTCACCTGAAGAGGCGTGTATTCAGCAATATAGGCGTTCTTTTGAGCCCCAGCCAGCAACACCACCCCCCGGGCCTGTCCCACAGTCAGCGCCGTCTTCGTATTGCGGTTAAAAAACAGGGTTTCCACCGCCACATGCTCCGGTCTATGAGTGTCCAAAAACGCACACAGGGTATTGTAATGAGCCACCAGCCGGTCCGCAGTACTCAACTCCGTTGACGTTCGCCAGCAGCCATAGTCCAGCACCTTGAATCTTTCCCCCCGTTTTTCAATCAGCCCAAACCCCATAATCGCCGTACCGGGATCAATCCCTAAAATCCGTATGGTTTTCATTCTTATAGATCTTCCGCCTTCAAAGAATCCGCCAATTCAAAATTCGTCGAAACCTTCTGCACATCATCATGATCTTCTAAGGCTTCAATCAGGGTAATAATCTTGCGGGCCTGCTCCATATCGGCAACCTCCACCAAGTTCCCAGGAATCAGGTTGATCTGTGCCTCCTGAATGGGAATACCCTGCTCAGACACCCCCCGCAAAACCTTTTCCATATCATCAGCCTCTGTAAAAACCTCAAAGTTCTCCTCTTGCACATCAATATCCAACGCCCCTGCCTCCAAAGCCAGCATCATAAATTCATCCTCGTTCATCGCTGCGGCTCCCTCTGCAGAACGCGCCTCTCCCGCAGAACGAACCACACGTGCCCAACCCACCGCCTCCGCCAGAGCTTCTTTTGTCACACTGATTTGCCCCTTGCGGGAAAACATCCAGCTGACACTGCCTTCTTCGCCCATGTTCCCCCCGTTTTTGGAGAAGAGGTGACGCATCTCCCCTGCTGTTCGGTTGCGGTTATCCGTTGTAACATCTACCATAACAGCCACCCCACCCGGAGCGTAGCCTTCATAGCGCAATTCCTCAAGCTGTTCAGCTCCGACAGCCCCTGTCCCCTTTTGAATGGCCCGCTGAATAGTGTCATTAGGCATATTGGCCGCCCGGGCATTTTCTACCGCCACTTTCAGTCGGAAGTTGGTATTGGGGTCGCCGCCGCCGGCCTTGGCCGCCACAATAATTTCCCTGCCCAGTTTGGTGAAGATTTTACCCTTTTGGGCATCAGTTCGTGCCTTTTTATGCTTGATGTTTGCCCACTTGGAGTGTCCAGCCATGTCTTTTCGTCTTCCTTTCTGTACCCCTGCGTTTTTACCTATATCCCATATTATAAATATTCATTCGCTCTCCCCGAGCAAACCCTACAACAGTCACACCATAACGGGCCGCCAGTTCCAGCGCCTTATCCGTGGGCGCCGAGCGGGAAATCAGCATCGGGATCCCCGCCCGCACCGCTTTGATCACCAAAGTACTAGGCATCCTGCCCGTGGTATACATACATGTATCCTTCAGCATCCATCCCCTCATCGCCGCATACCCCACACATTTGTCAAAAGCACAGAAGCGCTCCATATCTTCCATGAAGCACAACCTCTCCTTACCTCGACACAGCATGACAGAATGCACATTACCTGTCTTGCGAAAAAGCTTAGAGTGAACCAGCAACCGGTTGGCGTTTTCCAGGATCATCTCGCAGGTATTCGTCGCAGCCTCAGTCGCAGCCTCAGCCTCAGCCACATCCATTCTGTCTGTGCTTATTTTGTCTGCCCCCATTTTCCCCTTCACCTGTACATCCACTCTCCCCGTCTCCCGATCCACACGCAAAGCGTCAATCTCATCCCAGGAAGCAACAACCCCTTCCGTTACAAGATATCCCACCGCTAACTCCTCAAGATAAGCCGGCAGACAGGGGAGTCGTATCAGCCTGTGGCCGTTGACATGAATTGTTAGGTGGTATTCCACAAGAACCTCTTCCAAAGCCTCTTCAAGGGCTCCAACATGTGAACTCATATCGCCACTGACTTCCTCACATCTATAGCGCTTAACAGGAACCGCTATAGTCAAAGACTCCGCAACAAGCGACGTTTCTACACGATCAGAGGTCATCCCATTATCCTCCTGCATCCCTTCAATATCCTGCGCTCATCATACTTCATCCCTCGTAATTGAGCAAGAAGAAATCCCCTTCATGTATACTGGACCAACAGCGCCGGTATTATCGTTCAGCCATACACTGTATTATCAAATGTAACTAACGACACAAATCTCTATGCCCAATGGCGAAAGAATTAGTACCCTATGGACACGGAGCGTCACTAAAAACGTAACTTCCAGACACAAAAACGCTCTCCAAGCCTTGATGTATCAGGCTCGGAGAGCGTTTTTGTGTCTGGAAGTTACGTTTAAGCATTCACCCACTCCTTTGCTTGTTCCCAAGATGCAAAGGAGTGGTATTCATGATCGGCTAGCGCATCTTTTTCCTAAGAATCTTTTTCCTATTGACTTCAAATCCCTAATCTCCTATGATTAAGACAATTCCGTACACTCACCCCCCCATAAAATTATGGGAAAAAAATCGTGGGAATTTAAAGAAAAAAGGTGATAAAAATGAAGAAAATCCTTGTCGACGATTCCAAATGCCTGGCCTGCCATTCGTGCGAGATGGCGTGCAGCGTTGCGCACTCCACTTCCCAAACACTCTACGGCGCCCTGTCGGAACAGGCGCCTCCCGTGAGCGCCATTCATATTGAGGAAGGCAGCAAAGGCAGAGGCTTTCCGCTGGGGTGCCTCCACTGCCAAGACCCTCAATGTGTCAGAGCCTGTGTCACAAAGGCTCTGTATATGAGCCCAGAGGGCGCCATTCTCTGTGACAAAAATCGGTGTATCGGCTGCCACATGTGCTTAATTGCCTGCCCCTTCGGAGTCATTGAAGACCCCCCCCAAGACTCCGAAACATACGCCATCAACAAGTGTGACCTGTGCGCAGCCTCCGGTTTGGATCCCGCCTGCGCCGCCGCGTGCCCCACCCAAGCCCTTGTTTTCGAAGAACCGGACATTTTCAGCAAGAACAAGCGCGTCAAGTTTTTGGTAGAAATGGCGGCTGCACCAGAAGCATACTTGTCAAGAAAATAATCAGAAAATAATATAAATTAGGAGGCAGACAGAATGTGTGAATTTAATCACGGCGCTCACTCTCATCAAACCTTGGATCCCGCGGCAGCTGAAATGCTGGAAAAAGCCAACCGCGAAAACGTTCAAACCGTATGGGACAGATTTGAACAGCAGAAACCCCAGTGTGGTTTCGGCGACTTAGGACTTTGCTGCCGCAACTGCCTGCAGGGACCCTGCCGGATCAATCCCTTCGGCGAACCAAAGACAGCCATCTGCGGCGCGGACGCCGACCTTATTGTGGCCCGGAATCTGCTGCGCACAATAGTCGGAGGCGCCGCGTCTCACGCAGATCACAGCTATATGGCCATCCATTGCCTTAAAGAGGCGGCAGAAGGCAAAGCCCCTTACCCTCTCAAAGGCGTCGAAAAAATCCAGTCCGTTGCTGCCAAACTCGGTCTCTCAACCCAAGGAAAAACCGACAACGAGCTGGCCCTTGAGATCGCCCATGTGGCCCTGGCGGATTTTGGGTCATACTCCGACGAACCCATGAAATGGCTCACAGCCACAGTTGCACCGGAACTGCTAGAAACCTGGAAACAACTCGGCATCCTGCCCAAGAACCCGGACAGAGAAATCAGAACGGCAATGCATCAGACCTCCATGGGCGTCGACGGGTCACCCCTCAACCTTCTTTTATCCTCGCTGAAGCTGGGACTGGTTGACGGCTACGCCGGCCTGCAGATGGGCACCGATGTTCAGGATATCCTCTTCGGGATCCCTTATCCCATCAAGACAGAAGCCAATTTAGGCGTTCTAAGCCCCGACAAAGTCAACATCGTCGTCCACGGACATATGCCTGAAGTCTCAGAAAAAATCGTGGAATGGGCCAAAAAGCTAGACAACGAAGCCATTGAGGCCGGGGCCGCCGGCATCAACATCGCCGGCATCTGCTGCTCCGGCAACGAAGTCCTCATGCGTCAAGGCATCCCCCTCGCCGGCAACTATCTGAGCCAGGAACTGGCCATCATCACCGGCGCCGTCGAACTCATGGTCGTAGACGTACAATGCTTCATGCCCTCTCTCACCAAAGTCGCCTCCTGTTATCACACCAAAGTCGTCACCACAACCCCCATCGGGCAGCTCCCCGACGCGGAACATATCCCCTTCACCCCCGAAAACGCCGACATGAAAGCTCAGGAAACCGTGCGCCTGGCGATTGCCGCCTACGCCAAACGCGATCCCGCCAAAGTTCAAATTCCCACTCATAAGTCGGAAGCCTGGGGCGGCTTCAGTGTCGAAACCATTGTCGAAACCCTGGCCAAACTTGACCCTGTCAGCCCGCTAAAACCGTTGGTAGACAACATCATCGCCGGCAACATACTCGGCGCCGTTGGGGTCGTCGGCTGCAACAATGTCAAAGCCATCCAAGATCAGCAGACCGTAGAAATGGTCAAAGACTTACTGGCCAACAACGTCCTTGTGGTCGCCACAGGCTGCACAGCCCACGCCTTAGCAAAATACGGATTCCTTTCCCCCGCCGGGGCAAAAAAATACGCCGGCAGCAAACTTCTGTCCGTTCTCACCGCCATTGGTGAAGCCGCAGGGCTGAACGAGCCTCTGCCCCCTGTTTTGCATATGGGCAGCTGCGTCGACAACTCCAGGATAGGAGACCTTCTGGGAGCGCTGGCAGGATACCTCAGTATCTCCATCAAAGATCTGCCGGTAGCCGCTTCCGCTCCGGAACTGCAACACGAAAAAGCCGTTTCCATCGGAACCTGGGCCGTCGCCCTTGGCGTCATGACCCATGTCGGTGTGGTTCCCCCCGTGTTAGGCAGTCCCCTTGTGACCAAGGTCCTGACAAGCGACTTGGAAGGCTTGACCGGTGGCAAATTCTTTGTGGAAACCGATCCGCATCTGGCTGCGGAAGGCATACTGGCCCATATCCTTGCCAAGAGAAAGGCTTTGGGAATATGATCTTATCTCAAGAAAAACTCCTCGGTCTGCTTCAGAAATATCCTCCTGAAAAACAGCACACCCTGGCCGTTTTTCAGGATATACAGCAGGAATGCGGCTACCTGCCGAAGGAACACATTATCGAGGCAGCCCAATATCTGAAGACCCCCCTTTCCCAAGCCTACGCTATGGCCACCTTCTATCGCTCTTTCAGCCTGACGCCCCGCGGAAAATATGTGATCAAAGTCTGCGATGGGACCGCCTGTCATATCAAAAACATCCATGAGATGCGGGACACCCTGGCACGGATTCTGGACATTGACGCAGGCAATACTGACAAAGACGGCCTGTTCACCCTTGAAACCGTCAGCTGTTTGGGCGCCTGTTCCATTGCCCCTGTGATGCAGATCAATGACGAATATTTCGGCAGCCTGACCGTGGAAAAGATATATGATATCCTGGCGAAATTTTATGAAGTGGAATCTTATGAAAAAGAGAGGAGTGAAGTATGAAGAAGACGATTTTGGTGTGTTGCGGACCCGGGTGTATTGCTCACAAAAGCCTGGACGTTGCCGCCTCTTTTCAGGAACAGATCGCCTCGTTAAACATGGATATTGCCGTCGAAACCATAATCAAACAAACCGGCTGCCACGGTCTCTGCTCACAGGGACCACTTATCAGGATCATGCCTGACGACATTTCATATTACAGAGTCCGGCCCAAGGATACTGAAGAAATTCTCAGAAGTCTTGACAAGGCTCCGGTAGAACGGCTCCTCTACCGCGACACCACCGGCGCCAACATAAAAAGCCAACACAGAAATCCCTTCTATGCCCCTCAACAAAAACTGGCCCTGCGCAATGTCGGCGAAATCGACCCCCAAAATATCGACGACTACAAAGCGCGCGGCGGCTATGCCGCCCTTAGCAAAGCCCTGACTATGGCGCCGGGAGACATCATCACTGAAGTCGAGAAATCCGGTCTGCGCGGGCGAGGCGGCGCCGGCTTCCCCACAGGACTCAAATGGCGCATCGCAGCCGGTTACAATAATTTTCCCAAATACATTATCCTCAATGGCGACGAAGGTGATCCTGGGGCGTTCATGGATCGCTCCATTATGGAAGGCGATCCCCACGGCGTTTTGGAAGGCATGATCATATGCGCTCTGGCCATCGGCGCCACCGAAGGATATTTGTATATTCGTGATGAATATGCGCTAAGCCTGAAAATCATGAAACAGGCCTTGGCTGATGCGGAGAACGCCGGTATCCTGGGAGATTCGATCCTGGGCAGCACCCAGAGCCTGCATTTAAACCTGGTACGCGGCGGCGGGGCCTTTGTCTGCGGCGAAACCACAGCCATGATCGAATCCATTGAAGGCAGCATTGGCGAACCGCGCGCCGCTTTCGTGTACCCCACAGAACAAGGGTTATGGAATCAGCCCACAGTGATAAACAATGTGGAAACTTTCATCAATATTCCGTTGATTATTAGGGACGGAGGTAATCGCTTCACCCAGACAGGCACCGCGAAGAGCAAAGGCACCAAGGTGTTTTCTTTGGCCGGCAAAGTTCACCACAGCGGTCTGGTCGAGGTTCCGATGGGGACTCCCCTGCGCAAAATCATCTTCGATATCGGCGGGGGCGTCTTAGGAAAACATCAGTTCAAAGCCGTTCAGACAGGCGGTCCTTCCGGCGGATCTCTGCCCGAATCCCTGTTGGACGTTCCTGTGGATTTTGATACCCTGTTAGACCACGGCAGCATGATGGGCTCTGGCGGAATGATCGTGATGGATGAACGGACCTGCATGGTTGAGTTGGCCAGGTATAATGTGGAATTCTTAGCCGCCGAAAGCTGCGGCGCATGTGTCCCCTGCCGGGAAGGTTTGCGCGCTCTGTTAAGCATTTTGACCCGGATAAGCGCCGGAAAGGGCGAACTCAAAGACCTGGAGATCATCAAGAATATTTGCGAAGTTCTGACGCATACATCCCGTTGCGGTTTGGGAAAAACCGCCGCCAATCCGGTGCTGTCAACCATGAAATATTTCTTCGAAGAATATGAGGAACACATCACACACAAGCAGTGCAGAGCAAATGTTTGCAAAATGCCAGACACAGGCGGCGCGAAGAACAAGAAGAACAATAGGATGGAAAACGGCACGAAGAGCAATAGGATGGAAAACGGCGCGAAGAGCAGTATGGAGAACAAGAACAGCACAGACACTATGAACAGTACGAATACCACAAACAGCGATATGGGGGTGGCACAGTGCAAATAGTTATTGACGGAAAGTCTTGCAACGCCGCACCCGGTCAATCCCTTTTGGAGGTCGCGCGACACAATGGGATAGACATCCCCTCGTTATGCCATCATGAAGGCCTGCCGGGCCGGGGCTGCTGCCGCTTGTGCATTGTGGAAACAGAAGATGCCAACGCCAAAGATGCCAACGGCACTGCCAACGCCGAAGATGCCAATGGCACTGCCAACGCCAAAGATGCCAATGGCACTGCCGACGCCGAAGATGCCAATGGCACTGCCGACGCCGAAGATACCAATGGTGTTGCCGACGCCAGCCCCAAACGCTCCTTGGTCATTTCCTGTGTGTATCCCGTTCACGACAGCATGACAGTCTACACAAAATCGGAAAAGGTCATCCGGCTGAGGCGCACACTTTTGGCGCTGCTCATAGAACACGCGCCAGACGCGGAAGGGGCACTGCCCGCGTATTGCCTTGAATACGGCGTGACTGGTTACCATGGGCTTCTTAATATCCGTAAAGATGAAAAATGTATTTTATGCGGCTTATGCGTTAGGGCCTGCGAGGAATTGGGAAATTCCGCGATCCAAATCACCCGGCGCGGTGTTGATAAAATTGTGGCGCCGCCCTTTGACGAGCCGCCGCAAGACTGCATCGGCTGCGCCGCCTGCGCCAGAGTCTGCCCTACCCACGCAATAGACTGTCTCAACGATGACGAGAGGAGAACGATTTGGGACAAGACGTTCCCTCTGGTGAAATGCGCCGCTTGCGGAAAACCTTATGCCACAGCTGACGAACTGGAATGGCTGAAAGAAAAGCTTTTGGACACGGAATTGAACTTGGCTTACTGCCCTAAATGCAGAGGGCGGGCAAGTCGATTTTAGCTATTAACCACTTAGGGACGCGAAGTCAATAAAAAAATAAGAAAATCTTTGACTACTAACCACTGATCACTGACCACTTGCGGGCGTAGCCCGCGTTAGGTTATGAGGGGGAAGAGGACCATAAAAGAAAAAGTGATAGGCACACCTCATCTTGAAGTCAAGTACTGGGTCGAACCCGTTACTCTTCTGGAGACCTGTTATACTCTTGTCACTGCTTCTGTCGGTAGAAATGTCGTTTATTGTTCATTGCAAAGACCTCTGTCTTCGGCCGCAGAGCATGTACGCAACCTCCCAAAGGATCTCAGACACGCCGGAGAATTTCAACTCGTGCAGGACGACTCCGCAAATCACGAGACTGTCGAACAGGTGAAGGAGTACCTGATGGGGCATCGCCGGGATTTCACCTTGCCACTCCACCTGTACGGCACAGATTTTCAGAAAAAAGTATGGCGGGAACTGTTGAAGATTCCGTATGGCACGACAAAATCCTATGGAGATATAGCCAGGGCTGTTGGCACTCCGCGCGGTCCACGGGCTGTGGGCATGGCCAACAATCGCAATCCGTTGGGTCTTATCATTCCATGCCATCGGGTCATCGGGAAAAATGGGGATCTTGTGGGATATGATGGGGGGGTGGATATCAAGGCCAAATTGCTGGCTTTGGAGAAAACTGCCATTTAAGCACATACCTATAACGTGTATGGAGAAAAAGAAAGGGAATAGTTGAATGGATACAGATGCAGGGTGTTTGTCTTCTTATATCGTTAAAATCAAAAGAGTGCGACATACCAATAATGCCTTGCGACAAACCAGTGATGCCCAATCACCTGGGCCAGGCTGTTTGAGGTCAGATGCCTGTCTGCCACACTACGCGACGCCTCACTCGGCAGGGGCCGATTTATGCGCGGATCTTGATAAGGAGATCCTTCTGCAACCGGGACAGAGGTGCAGTGTCCCTACAGGTTGGGCTTTGGAGCTGCCTGACACGGAAACAACAGCCCTCGTGTTTGCCCGCAGCGGCTTGGCAGCACGTCAAGGCCTTTGCTTAACCAACGGCGTCGGCGTGATTGACGCCGACTTTCGTGGAGAAATCTGTGTGTTGCTGAGCAATCACGGTCATGAAGATGTCTTGATAGAGCCGGGGCAGCGCATCGCACAAATTGTTTTTCTGCCGATTCGACGCGCTGGCTTCGAGGTGGTGGAAGATCTGACAGAGACGGAACGTGGCAGTGGGGGATTTGGGTCTACGGGGTAATGGACCCCTTTCGAGTACATGCCGGATTCCGTGAAAGGCTGGGTTCCAGACGGTCGCCCGGGGGGCGGAGCTTTTTGCAAACCTAAAGTATGTCAAACCGGTGATTACAGTCGTCAAGAAGGTGCATGATCTTCCCAAAACGGCTCTGAGCAAAGCTAAGAATTT
>WRII01000079.1 GCA_009782825.1 Peptococcaceae bacterium | reverse complement strand
CCTCTCTGCATACGGATATAGGTTATGTCCGTGCCCCAGATATGGTTGGGGTAGGAGGCTGTCACATTCCTCAACAAGTATGGATATATCTTGTGCTCGGGGTGTGGGTCGGTCGGGGCAATAAAGATGAATATAATGCCTATGATGTAACATCCATTTCATCTTATTGCAACAACAGCGAACTGGCCGAGTTCGGATATAACCGTGACGGAGAAAATCTGGCGCAGGTTAACCTCGGTGTTTTCTTCGGTGAGAAATCCGGATTACCTAAATACTATAACTGCTATTCGGGAAGCATTACAGATAAAACATATCTTCCTTACATAATACAGGGAACCCAGGAGCTGGGCATCAAAATATCAAGATTTGTCCTTGATAAGGGTTTCATTCGCAAACACAATATTGACTACATGATTGAAAACGAATTGGAATTTGTTATATGCACCAACGAAACAACAAAGGTTAAGGACAGCGTTACACGCAATATTGACGATGTTAAAAATCCGGCGAATTACATTTTAGGCCACAGTATATACGGGAAGCCGGACAGATACGACGAAAACGTTAACATCCACATCTTTCATGACAGCGAAAAAGCGGCAAGTTCTGAAAAGGATTTTTACGCGCGTATTGCCATGTATGAAAACGAATTGCAGCAGTTAAAGTCCCTTGATGGCAAAACGGCAAGAAAGTACAAAGCTTACTTCGACATCATAATAAAGAAGGATAAGAGTTTCACTTACGAAAAAAACTATGGCAAAATAAAGGAAGCGCATAAGCTTATGGGTTATTTTGCCTACCTGAGCAACGTGTTGGAACTTTGCAGTGAAGAAGTGATTGAGATATTGTCCGCGCTCACTTCGTTTGACGGAAGAGGGGCGGGGAATTTATCACAATACATAGCGGAAAACTTCACAACCATTGACGGTTAATGTATGCTAAAAAGGAAAATGCATGAACCCTGGCGGAGAGCACAAAGAGATTGACCACCTCAGCTCACCGCCAAATCCAAGTTTCATGCCCCTTAATCATAATGCATCCATTACCATTTGGCCAGTCCTTTCCTAAAGAATATTACGAAACAGGTGTATTGCCCTTACATATTCGTCCAAGTTGTTGTTGGCACTGCAGTGCACAATGTCGGTTCCATCGGCATAGCAGGTATATGCGCAAGTGTGTCTTTCTCCTTACCGGCTGGTTGAAGCCATTCTTCATCCAGCGCTTTAAGTGTACAGCGTGTGGCAAGGTCTTCAGCCTCATCCCGGAATGTGTTTATAAGTGGCAGAGGTTGGATCTGGCACTGTTACAAGAGTTTCTGAGCGGAAAGCCATGCAAGAGAGTACGTGAGAATTTCTCTGAGCGAACCCTATGGCGATGGAAAGCCCGCTGGCGGGAACGAGTCGAATCACAACGGGCGAAGATCTTGCAGATTCTCTTATCTTTCAAGCCGGACTTAAATATCGATGTTCCCGCATCTCAAACGGCTTCGACCTTGACCTATCTTCTGGAACTGTGTGGCACTATGCCAAAGGGATCGCCAAGTCTTATCCATCTTGTAAGCAAGCTCCATTATCGCACAGCCTTGGCGAGAGCAATCCCACACAAAATGTCATCTTCTCTTGAAAGAAGGCCCGAGGTACAATAAATTCATGAGGCGCCTCAAATAACTTTTGAGGAGATAGAAGATGGACGACAAGTTAAGAAGAGAAATAGCCGCCTGGCGCTATCAGATGATCGCTGGTGTGGTCAACCGCGCAACGCCCCTGGCACCCGGAGAAGTGACGGCGTACTTTCATGAGATGTCACAAAAAGAGTGGAGTATTCCCGGGTCATTGAAAACCAGAGTCAGCGTGCGAACACTGGAACGGTACAAGCACCAATACCTTCGAGGCGGATTCGACGCACTTATGCCAGCCATCCAGCCCAAGCGCGGCTCCCGTGCCCCAATCGAGGCTCTCGAAGCCGCCAAAGCACTCCGGCTAGAACGACCCGAACGCAGTGTAGAACAAATCATTTTTACACTGGAGCAAACAGGTGTGGTGGACAAGGGGATTCTCTATCCTTCAACCCTATCCCGTTGGTTCCGATCCCAGAATCTGACCCGTCAAAAAATTAAATCCCAAGACAAGCCTTACGGATTTCGACGTTTTGAAGCAGATGCACCACACCGATTATGGCAGTGCGACTTCCAACTCACCCTGTATTTACCCGACCCCTTACACTCAGGACGCAAACGCAAAGTTAAGTTGTGTCTCATCCTGGACGATTATTCGAGATATGTTGTTCACGCTCAGTTCTTTTGGAACGAGAAAATGCCCGTTTTAGAGGAAACTCTGAAAAAGGCCATCGAAAAACACTCTATCCCAGCCCAGTTTTACTGCGATAACGGCCCAGCTTTTTCTAGTAAACATTTGGAGCATATTTGTTCACGATTAGGAATTCGCTTGTCCCATAGCACTGTACATCGGCCTCAGGGTCGCGGAAAGTGCGAACGCATCTTCCAATTCGTCGATACCAGTTTCCTGCCGGAAGCGTATTTAGCCATCGACACCGGTAAGATCAAAACACTGCAGGAGCTTAACGCATCCTTTCAAGTCTGGCTGGATGGATATTACCACCAGCGCAAACATGGATCCACAGGTGTTACACCTGCTCAAAGACTGGCGGCGTTTCCCGCCAACCCGTTACCCTACACGAAAGAACAATTGCGCCGGTTATTCTTTCTCCAAGAGACGCGTCAAGCCGATAAAACAGCCTGCATATCCTTAAACGGTACAGTTTATGAAATATCCCAAGAGTTAGCCGGCTGTAAAGTCCAAGTGCGCTATGACCCATTTGATCCAAGCGATGCCGAAGTCTACTATGCCGGAGAGCTTAAAGGCCATGCGCGATTACTCAATGCGGGGGAGAATTTTCATCAAAGCAGCCTGAATAAACGTTCCTCGGTTCCCACACATAGAGTGGCCGCCAGCCTTGAAGAGACACAGCAACCGTCCTTGTTTGATGCGGCTAAGGTGAAGCGGATAGAGAGCTTAGGATCCCTCACTTACTCACCTAAAGAGGAGACCTTTGATTTATGAGCCATAATCCTTTTGACACTGATACCGCTGCCATAGCCTTATTAAGTCAAGCGCAGAAAGAAGCCATGTCCCGTATGGCCCTTGTCATAGAATCCAAGACATTAGGGGTTCTGACCGGTGAAGTCGGATCGGGTAAAAGCACCCTATTACGGCTCTTGGCCTCGTCGCTTTCGCCCACCGAACACCAAGTTGTCTGCCTGAGCAGCGCTGCAGTGACCCCTCACGATCTCTATAGTGCGATTCTAACGGCCCTTGGCGAAACGCCCTCATATGGCTTAGCCAAAGTTAAACGGCAATTTCAAGAACTTCTGGAACTGAGAAAGGGTGGCAATGCAAGGCAGATCGTTATTTTCATAGATGAGGGCCACGAACTATCCACCAAAACACTGCTTGAGTTGAGGTTTCTTATGACGTATGCCTTAGAGCCCCAATCCACTTTTCCGGTGATATTGGCCGGTCAGGCCAAACTGCGGTCCGAACTGAGAAAAACTGTCCTGGAAGCCATTGCTCAAAGAATTCGGATGCAATTTCATCTGAGCGGCATGTTGGGTGAAGAATGTGTTTCATATGTCAATGAGCATATGACCAGAGCCGGCCTGACAAGACCCGTGTTCACCACAGATGCCATAAAACTCATTCACGCCGTATCCCGAGGTATTCCGCGTATGATCAAGCTGCTGTGCGCACACTCTCTCCATGCCGCACAGAACAAAGGCGACAACGCGATTGAGGAAAAACATGTCATGGCCGTAATCGCCGATTTGGATAAACAGCGTGGGGTATGAAGCATGAGGAGGAGATGTTATGGATATGCCCAGTTTGGAGGATAGGCGTCATAATAGACCTCTAAAAGATTCAGTTTGTTCATCACAATTGTTGCTTCGCCCTTGTAAGCTTCGTTCATGGCATCTGCCACTTTATCAGCTCCTGCTTCATCCTGCAAAAGAGCAACAAGCGCACAAGCATCCAAAGTATAACGGGTCATCGTTCTAACTCCTTATCCGCGTGTTTTCTCTCTAGAAATTTTTCAACAGACATTTCTGGGTAATCCGCAAATAATCCACGCAAACCAATTGTACAATCGGCGCTTTCTTTGACTGGCATAAGCTGAATTATCCCATCTGTTTCCATAATGCGGACTCTTTCAGTTTGGATGAGTCTGAATAAAAGTTCTGGAAGGGATTTTGTATTTATTACTGTTTCCGTCATTGATGCCTCACTCCTGTTTATTGATTGCTTTGATTCATTCGCCATTTATTATTTCTATTATAGCATAGACATTTTTCTGCGGCGTCCTGCATTTGAGAAACAGCTAATAGAAAGCAGAGATTCCAAAAGAAGTTGAAAGTTACCGCCCACCGGAAACGTTTCCTTGCTTTGCAAGGTCTTTGAGATACTCCTTATTCCTCATCAGGCAAATAGAATCCCCCTTCTTTCACAACCCTTTTCATCTCTTCAACTGCTTCAAGGTGATTGGGTGCGTGTCAAGAATGTAAAACCATTCGGCCAAGCAACAAATAAAAGTCATCTATTGATGGCAGTGGCAGGTGAAAGCTTTGGGAACTATAGCGCATGAATATTAAGGCGTGAAAAGGCAGGAGATATCCAGTCAATAGAAAAAGCCAAAAATGCCTGGAACATATCAGTTTCTGGCTGCTTTTTATACATACCAACACTCCTTGTTTGGCCTCTTGCTCTCTTATAAAGAAAAAATAATTTACACATAATTTTCTTTCAAGCCCTTGAAAAAAAGATTGGCTCATGATATCATTTAAGTATATATTACTTAAATGATAAGGAGGGGCTTTGTATGAGTCGTCTTGATCAAGTCAATACTGAAAAAAAATCAATACTCCAGAAGATTTCAGAAATTGAGAGTATGAGAAAAGGATCAGTTAACGAACAAACCATCCGAACCCGGCAAAAGGATGGATCCATTAAAGAAAATGGACCCTATTATATTCTTACGGCAAAAGACACAACAGGAAAAACAATAACAGAAGCTATTCCTGCGGATAAGCTAGAGTTCTTCCATCAAGAAATCAAGAATTATAAAGAATTTAAGAACCTTACGCATCAATATGAGATGCTATCTGAGGAATCATCAAAGTTGAAATTTGACAATGATACCTTGACGGTGAACGCGGAAAAAAAAACAAAAAACAAGCGCTCGAAGTCGAGCGGCAGCTTGAACTGACGAAGTATTTTATATGCGCTCAGAAATGTTTGGCTGATGGCGAAATAGATATTCAAGCTCTTGAAAAGGGATTCAGAGCAGCGGCGCTCAAAGATGGTCAAGCTGTGTTTTATCAATTCTTGTCATTGCTTGATGATGAGATACACGCGCCACAATGCCCACAGTGTTCTGCATTGCTCACAAAAATAGCCCAGCGTGGTAAAACCGTTGTCAGTTTGTTGGGGACAGGAAAATATCAGCGTACCTACTTCAAATGTCCCAATGGCTGCGACTCCTATATACCCTGCGATATGATGATAGGCATAGAAGGAACTGCATATACTCCTGGAGTTCGTTATGCGGTATCTCTATTGGCATCTACCGGATCTTTTGAATGGACGAGTTCTACATTAACAGAAATGACAGACATCTATATATCTCCCAAAGAGGTTCAACGCATAGCCGAATCTGCCGGCGAGAAAATCGAAGCGCAAAACAAGGAATATATTGATACTGTGAGGCGCCCGGAATCCTCACAGAGCGACTTCTCTGAATCGACAAGCCCAAGTGGGGTGAGTAACGCCACGCTTTATATTGAGTACGATGGAACCGGCATTCCCATGGTGAGGAAAGAGCTTGCCGGAATTACGGGTAAACAGCCTGATGGCAGCGCCAAAACACGCGAAGCCAAAATCGGCTGTATCTTTACTCAATCAGCTTTTGATGAAAAAAACGACCCCATAAGAGACGATAATAGCACAAGCTATGTCGCTTCCATAGAAAACTCTGATGAGTTTGGCTGGCGGGTCTACGCAGAAGCTGTGCGGCGCGGATTCGAAGATTACGCAAGAACAGTTGTTATTGGTGATGGTGCTAAATGGATATGGGGATCCGCAGATGAGCATTTCCCTCATGCGATCCAAATCGTTGATTTTTATCATGCTAAAGAGCACTTGCATGAACTCACACGCAGCTTGTTCTCAAATCCTGAGAAGCAAGAAAATATTCTGGAGGATTGGATCAAGAATCTTCAGTCTGGCAAGATCGAGACTCTTGCCGAAAAAATTCTTGGGGTAACTGGCTTGAGTGAGGAACTCAGTAAAAAAGCCTTGACTGAAGCGAATTATTTCAAAGAAAATGCTGACCGAATGCGGTATGCTAAGTTTAAGAAGCAGGGCCTTTTCATTGGCAGCGGGGTTATTGAGGCAGGATGTAAAACTGTGATCGGTAAGCGGTTTAAGCAGTCTGGAATGTTCTGGAGTTTGATGGGAGCAAACTCGATGATGCCTTTGAGGTGCGCTGACCTGTCTTGCAATGTGAGTCTTGCCAGTTATTTCGCTCCCAAATCTGATTACAAAATCAGCAAAGCTGGATAGGATGGTTTTCTACATATGTCCAATATTTCCTGCTGACAAGCTTTTCACATCGGATGAAATATGCTCTGATGCTCTGTTTTCTTTTTAGGTGACTGGATATCTGCACTCTTTATCCTTATGCATACCTATAACTTCTATGGGTTTCTAACTTCTCTTTCCATCAAACAGTGGAATTTCTTTCTGGTATGGCTTAGTGGCTCTACAAATTTGACACGCACCCAAGGTGATTGTCTTTAATATTCGTGTGTTTAAGAGTGTTTAATACGGCAATGCAAATCAGCATTATAAGCTTTTCTCTACAATTCTTATCCTCAGTGTAGTAGTTGATAAAAATGCACCCTTCACATGAGGGGTTTTCCTCGCAAATCTTAAGTGACTGGATTAATTGCTCAGCTGTCAACATTAAAACCCCCTTCAAAATTGGGCATTGACCCCCAAACCGAAAGAGGCTATAATCAGCTTATAACCTGAGTTTCGGCTTGGGTCTTGTGAAAGACGCTCGTGTTCTTGGTCGGATATGGAGCGTTTTTCTGTTTTGATAGTAATTTACTTTTTTGAAGTGACATGATACTTTAGAAGAGTACGCACTTTTCTGTGGTTAAGGTGCACTATAGTGCACCAATATCTCAATTCTATTATGTGCACTATAATGTGTCAATAGGTTTTTCAAATTTTCTTTGGAGATTTTAATATGTCATCTTTTCCTGATAGGTTAAAAGAGCTTCGGAAACAAAAAAATCTATCTCAAAAGGCTTTGGGAGAAATAATCGGATTAAGTAAGCGCGGAATACAAAATTATGAGTCAGGGATTAATAACCCTACCTCAGAAGTTCTTTCCAAACTGGCCGACTACTTCGATGTATCTGTTGACTACTTACTGGGGCGAATAGATTCCTGAATTATGTAATGTATAGAATTTCACTTTTGGCTTAAAACCCACCGGAATAGATAATAGATTTAAGGTTTTAGTGTTTCTATTTGTTTAGTTCGTTCCTGACTTTCATCAAAATTTTACCTAATCGGTTTTTCCCTGACCCATCTCCACCATTGCCCCAATAGCTGTCATTTTCAGTATGTTCGACTAAGATCGAATTTCCTGTTGACAGTAACACATCCCTGAAATCTTTATGCTGTTCTGCTTTTGCTCTTATTGCTTTTAACATCACTTCATCCTTCATGCTTTCCCATCCTTTTCGGAGCGGAAAACTTCTATTTCTGCCTAATTTCGCTGCCTCCAGCGGTGTCTTTGAATTCAATATTTTTTGGATGACAGTTCTATCTAAGAATTTTTGTGATTGAAAATAGTGTTCTGTCGTTGGGTATATCATTCCATCAATTATAACAGGATATAAAGAAAAATTGGAAAAACAACCATATTCCCCATTTTCACTATAGAAGTATATGGTATCCATACAGACCTCCCATTTTGTCATTATTACACGTGCCTAAATTCTTTGCCCACCCCTGTGTGTACCTACTTATTCATTCCACCCCATCTCCTTTAAATAGTCGTCCACCGTTCCTTTGATAGTTCGTCTTTTGTTTTTAAAGGGGAAATAAACTTCAAAACTTTGTATTGTTAATTTGCCCATTATTCCGGCAAGCTTTTTATAAGATCTCATAAATGCTTCTTCAGTAACCAAGTGTTCAACCACAGCAACACCAATAAGGTTCTTAATTTCATCATCTCCATTTAAAAACATATCCTCAATAAAATCAAAGATGGTTTTCAATTCTTCCTCATTTTGTGTGTCAATCTCGCGCAAAATATATCTGGAGAACTCTCCTTCATAAAAAACATAGGGAATATCTTGATAAAATGGAGTTCCATCCGTGTCAACATCTTTTGCATAAATTGATTTCATCCTTGGAAATCTATCCATCAATATGTTGTTCGATTCACTATACTTATACAATCTACATTCTCCCGTCCACCCGATGTTCCATGTCCCTGAGCCCCGCCCACTCTAGGCTGTCAAACGAAAAGAGGAGAAGTCCAGATACAAAAGAAATTTCATAGGAACAGTAAATCTTTGGCGAGTTGATTTTGTAATTGCTGGTTCTCAATATGCCAAAAGCCTCCTCTGGAAAAAACTTTATTCAGGTATTCTACAAACGTCTCTGTTATACGCATCCGCTGATTATCGGAGTAGGGTATCGTTCGGAACATCCCATCTGCACAGCTATCAGGCAACTCAAAACCGTAAGGTTCTCCGCCGCTTGTGTTGGCCTTGTGCAGACAGTCAGGAGAGACAGGGAGAACAAACATTCCGGCATGTTCCGGGTCTTCTTCAGAGTACTCTTTCCAGTTATCATAATCCTCATAAAAAGATTCGCGGATTTCTTCTTTAGGATAATGGCTCCCTGCAACCTGAATTACCAAGGGATCAGCATCAACTGCTTCCAGCCAATCAGGGTGTGTCCCCACAAACCAAACATCCCCCACAAAGCGAATCCAAGATGCCAAAGTCAATGGAATGGGTCCAACTTGCTGTTCGAGCCAATCAACCATACCTGCATCCGTCGATACAGCCGGATAGAAAGGCTTTATAGGAGTCTTTTCATCATCGTTGGAGTGGAATTGGTAGCCCTGAGCAGTGAGACGATCAACAAGGATTTCTATGTTATGACGCGCACGGCTGGCCATCTCGTCACACACTGCCTGGGCAGCAGGCAGGTACTCTGGTTCGCGTACCCATTTACCCAGCTGGCGTAATTCACTCCATACCTGAGACTGTTGACCAGAACGATATCGTTCAAGCCAATCAGAAGATGTTATCATTTTTATGCTCCAATCCACAGTTTGTTATTTGTTTGTACTCATTCACTAACTCCTGACGCTCTCAGCATTTCGGCCGCCCAGGGCGATATCCCCGCACCCTCAGCATCTCAAACCTGTGCCTGTCACCTCATCCTGGGTCATGTCAGGGACGGTTAAGATCAAAGAAAGGTTCCTTGAAATTCAATGACATCGTCTTTTAGCGAAAACTCTTTTGCAGTCAACCGTCTCAAAGTATGGTCAGAAAACTCCTCAAAAGATGAGGCGATGATGACGTCATATCCCTCCCCGCTTTCTCCTTCATAATCCATCCCCGGAAAATACTTAAAAACCTGTCCGTATGCCCCGTTTTTTCCGGGATCTAAATCCAATATCAACCGACTGGAAGCTTCATAATCGGTGAACGGAATCCACAAGGGGCTCCATATGACAGGCTTAATTTTATTCTCCTTAATCCAATCTATAGGCGGTTCATCCTCAAATAACTTATTCATCATCTGCCACGTTTCAAGGATTCTTTGAACAGGAAGAAAGTAATTATATCCAAGCAAGGGGCAATCATCCTCAAACCCGTATTGACTGCCGCTATTTTGTCCGTTAAAACAAAACAGGTATTCGCAAAAAGTGCTGGGAAGCTGGGTGTTTAACGTTTGTGACAAAGAATCCAATTCTTCTTTCGTTGCGGGGCCATTCAAAGTGGAATGTGTTTTAGGGGAAATGGCTTTTATTTGGCTTGCTATTTTTTCCCATATTTCTGTTACACTTGTTTCTGTCAAAACAAATACCTCCAATCTCAAACTAAACTCCTCAATCTGAATAAGATCCTTCCCACTGCGCTTCTCCCCGCGCCCTGCGATGTCATCGTGACCACTCGGAAGAACAGAATATTTGTTTCCTCTGATTTCCAATTGGGACAGGAACGGCGTAGAAGCGAAATAATTATCCCTTTATTTTTTCTAATAACCAATTAAAAAGTTGCTCCGCAAATTGTTGCTGATGGCCCTCTTTGACCGGAATTCGAAAAAAATATAGCTGTTCCATATATGATTGATAATCATAGTAAGGGATCAGGAAAAACGTTGAATAACTAAGAAAAATACTCTTAATCTGATTTGATATTTCATCTAAATCGTACTTAGAATTAGTTATATCATAAAAGACCTCAAACATATCCTTATTTATTCTTTCAATTGTGATAAAGGGGAAATGATTCTGTTCGCAATAGTCCCAGTGTTCTCGTGTTTTTTTCGAATCATTGGCATCCACATATTTTATCACCTTAATATCTCCGCTTCCAAAAGAACACCTTAAATTGACCGAAACGAATTCGGACCAGCACTCACATAAGAAGATGATAACATAAACAGCGCTAAATTGTCACAGATTTCTGAAAAGGGTTCAGGAATTCTGTTTTGCTGGCTTTTTCTCATTCGGAACAAACGGGCGGTACTCGCTTTGGGTCTTCATCATGCCATAGACAATGTTCACCAAACGGCGCATAATACAGACAAGAGCCTGTGAAGGAGTCTTACCCTCGCTCATCTTTCTTTCGTAGTATTCTCGAAAAATCGGCTGAAACGGTTGCTTCGTTCCCGGCCTTACCCCAATCACAGTAACCGCCATAAAATAGAAGATTCCATTTAGAAATCGGTTGCCTTGTCTTGTACTGACGTCTCTCGCATTTCCAGAGGAAGAAAAGGTCACTGGTGCAATGCCGGCGCATCGAGCGAGTTTGTCAGCATTCTTAAAACGGCTTATGTCTCCGATTTCGGCAATCAATTTGGCGGCGGTAACAACATCGACACCCGGAAGTGTTGTTAGCTTATACGGAAAATGCCCGAGCATTCTTTTGATTTCGGCCTCAATAAAGGACAGTTCTACCTTTTGGTTCTCAAGGCAACGGGCAAGGCTTTGGACGATAAAGTCCCTTGATTCCTGAAAATCCCTCAGGGTATCTCCATCGTTTTGAACACACTCAAGAATCAATTGTGCTTTGTTTTTCCTCGTTCCCGGCACAACACTTTTAAGCTCGGAGAGTAAATCCTCGGCGGTTATGTCCTTCAGATGCATGGGCGAAGGGTACGTTTTCCAGAAATACATTGCCGTTTTGCCATCTATCTCTGAGAAGAATTGATGATAGCTAGGATAGGCAGTGAACAAATGGGCATGTAATCCGTTTTTCAGGCGGACACCCTCTTTGACAATCACCTCACGGCGGGTAACAAGCTGGGAAAGCGTCCAGTGGGCATCTTCCGGCTTGGCGTCAGGAAGCGTATGGAATTGATTGATCAGCACCGTGGCCACAGAATAGGCGTCGTGCTCGTCATTTTTCTCCATAATCGGGGCGCTTTTGCGCTGATCATAGGCCAAAGACGGATTCACATCTTTGACAACAGCTCCCTTTTCGATGAGCCAAACGGCAAGGCTTCGGCCATACCCATAAGCATTTTCTAACCCGTAAACGGGTTGTAAATCGTACTTAATAGCAACTCTTTGAACCTTCTGCCATAGTGTTGAGAACTCGCTGGGTTTGTTGTCAATCGTTATTGTTTTGAGATGCTCATTCCAACAATTCACCAAAACGGCGGTATGTTGCGCCTTGTGGAGGTCGCAGCCGATATAGAGAAATTTTTCTCGGATCATAACTTCATCCTCTCTGTTCCTGTCTTTATCTCTGTTTCATGTGTCCCGGCAACCTGAATATCAGCGTTAGCATGGTTCCTCATGCCCGCAAGGGCGCGACAGCCTATCGCCATCATGACTCAAAGGTTCCAACAGGTTATTTGTTTCTCCCTTTGGCTGGCGTTACAGCCTATCTGCATCATGAGCCAAAGGTAAGGGCAGTGTGGGCAATGCAGCTGGCGGAGGGCTTAGACCCCGCCGTTAGGAGCAATTGCCATACACCCCGGATTCCCGGAACCTCTCCTTGAGTCTCCGGGAATCCAGGCTATAAGGGGCTTTGCTATAGTGCGGTATCCGGGACTCTAGATGCCGCCGGGGCTGGGGATGCAGCCTTGCATACTTCTTTAACCTTGCGAAGATACTCTACACAGATCTCACGCCTCAGGGGACTGCGGAGCAGTGATCCCGGATGCCAAAGAGGCATCATCATTGTGTTGCCGCGCTTAAACCATTGGCCGCGGCATTGGTTCATTTGGATATTCTTATCCAATATGGCTTGAGCCGCT
>WRII01000078.1 GCA_009782825.1 Peptococcaceae bacterium | reverse complement strand
GGCCGACGCTTATACGTCTCACTCTAAAGCCACGATGAGGTCGATATGTCAGTCACAATATTGTACAGGACACTCAACGGGATAGATGTCTAAAATAATTTTAAGTTTCATTGTAGGGTTAATTAAAACTTATCCTATTTAAACTTTGCCGGAGACAAGCCACTTTGGCATTCTCTTCAAGGATATCCGCCAAATAATAGGCGGGTTTCAAAGAATCTCCCACTGTAATAAACCCGTGATCGCACAAAATTGCCGCCCGCATCTCCTCTTCCCGAAATACTTCGGTGACCTTCGCCGCCAATTCCTCTGAGCCAGGGGGAGCATAATCGACAATACCAATAGAGCCAAGGCCGAGACGCGCCTCAACAGTTACCACCGGCAGCTGTCCTGCCGCCATAACATAGGCTGTGGCATAGGCCGAATGCCCGTGCACCACCGCTTGAACATCAGGACGAACGCTATAAATCCCCCGGTGAAAGGCCCACTCCATTGAAGGCTTCCCGCGACCCAAAAGAACTTCTCCACAGGAATTAACCAGCAAGAACTCTTCCTCACTAACATCCTCAAAAGATTTCCCTGAGGCTGTGATCAAGAATCTCCCTGATAAAGAAGTGTCTGACACAGAATCGCCCCGCACAGAAGTACTCCCTTCTCTGTCGGCATACTCCGGAACACGTACACTGATATTGCCGCTGGTTCCGGAAACCAACCGCCGCGCAAAAAGCCGGCGCCCGATCCCGCACAACTCGCGGCGCAAGCTTTCTATCGCTGTAAGGTCGGCCTCATTGGGATTTAATTTTTCCATATCATTTCTCCTGTGATTTCTTCATTCAACAGATTTTAATGCGGTTACCATATCCAGATTGCCCGATTTTTTCACGACAACAGAGGTCACAACATATGAACATATAATAACAATCAGTAAAGAAATGATCAGGCTTTGGGGTTTTAAATAAGAACTGAACTCTAACGTGCGAGTCGAAATAATGGGGACATAAACTCTTAAAAACTGATACCCTATGGGAACTCCCAAGATCAGTCCCATAATAACTTGCAATTGGTTTCTCTTTCTAATAATTGACTTAATCTCATTTTTTTTGTAGCCGACAACTTTTAACGTCGCATATTCCCGGCTCCTTTCTGTGAAACTCAAAATGCCCATATTGTATTGAATAATAACGCTCAATAAAATTGCCGCCCCCAATAGCATGATCACAACCATCATGATGCTGTTGAGAACATCATTGGCATCAGCAAGCTGCTGCTCCAGTTTGGCGACTTCTTTGACATAACCATAGTTTAACGCTTTGTCGGCGATATTCTCAGTCTTGGCCAATAAGGTGTTTGGGGTGAATGTCTGGGACAGGGTTTCCCAATAGGTTTTTGACATATACACTCCCTGGGGTGCGGGAGGTGTGACAATTTCTTTAACAACCGCGGTTAGATAAGTATCTGCCCCCCTATATTTGAATTGTATTTTGTCATTCAAAACCATTCCCAAATCCTCGGCAGTCTTTCTGGAAACGGCCAAACCGTCATGGGGCAGGACGACGGGGGCGCCGCTTGTATCTTCCAAATGAACAAAGGATCCTTTATCAATAACCAACAATGCGCCACTTGTTTGATGGTTCTCCGTGCGTATCTCAATATCGTCTTCCTGAGTCCATTGCGCGTCCGGGCTCGCCAATTTAAACAATTCGTTTTTTTGTTCTTCTGTTGCAATAGGATGCAAAACGATTCTTGCCCCATAAGTGAATTGCTGACCAAACAATCTGTCGTTGGCGTGTGTCAGGGAGTCCTTCAAGCCAAAACTTGCCATCAAGAGAGTTATGCTGCCGATAATGCCTATAACCCCTATTGTGAATCTAATCTTGTTTCGTGAGAAGTCTCTGAGAATCCATTGCCAATCATAAGAAAGGGACTGCCATATCTTAAAGCGTTCAAGGAAAATTGGCTTATGGTCTTTAGGCTGCTCGCCCCGCATTGTTTTGGCGGGCATTTCCTTGATGACTTTTTTGCACGCTCGGCGTGCGGACAAGCTGCAGCCAAGCACAATGGCCGCGGCCACAAGAAGAGAAATCGCCGTGTTCTTGCCGGTCCATTCAGGCAGGGAAAACAGATCTTTTTGTATTTCCAACAGCATGTTCGTGATAACATAGGGAGCTAAGAAATACCCTGCGAGACTTCCCATGACGCTGCTCCAAAAGCCATAAAGGCCGTAATGATCCAATAAGGAGTTGTTTGAATACCCCAGCGCCTTTAATGTCCCGATTTGGATCCTTTGGGTCTCAACCAGCCGCTTCATCGTTGTCTGCATTGTCAGCATTGCCAACAGGATAAAAATTATAGAAAACAGAATGGACATGATTCGGACTTGAACGTATTTATCGATGTATGCTGATGTTCCCTTAAATTCTGATACCGTGGCAAAACCCGCGTATTTTGGCCCCAGAACTCTTTCTATGTCTGTTCTTAAATGTCTTATGGTATCGGGATCCTTGGACATTCCGCCAATTTTTAATTTAGCTTGATTATAAAGCACATCAGGTTCCGTTATTTTTTTCATATTATCAGGTGAAATATATCCATACCCATATTTAAAGCGATCGGGTTTTATGGATGCCGATGACCCTGTATAGCTTAAATACTCTGGACTTAACACGAGTCCCTGAATTTTAAAAATATGGGGAATCCCTTTGTTCTCCACAGTTATCGATTGCCCGACAGTAAGATTATGAGCCTCGGCAAAGTCTTCATATAACCAGATTCCGTCTGCATTCGCTCTGTAGGCCATACCTTGAGAGATAAACGGGCGTGAAATTGAATTGCTGGAAGACGCTGTCAGCAGCACATAGGCTTCAGCGTTCGCCACTTTTGCGGTCAGCACTGTGGACGCTTGTATTTCAGAAACATCAGGTAACGATTTTATCTTTTTAATGTCATCCTCATCCAGATTTATTCCGCTGATCCAGGCATCGGCCCCGTTGCTTTCCTCAAACCATTTGTCCGCGTAATCCTGCATACCCATCCAGACACCTTCCATGCCGGAATAAATGATCACCCCAATCAACGCCATCATAAATACTGCCATAAACTGGTTTTTAAAGGCCCAGAAATCTTTAAACATTTTTTTAAGTAAGTACATTATTTAACCACGTCTCCAAACCGCCACCCCATAGAGATCACCAATATATCCCCTTACTGGCAAAATAGTCTTTGATTGATTGATCTTCGATTGATTGATCTTCGATTGATTGATCTTTGCTTGATTGATCTTTGCTTGAATGTTTATCAATTTCTTGAATAATTGTTTTGAGCATCAGATTTGTGTTTAGCTGAGTATTTGTTTCTGTTTGAGTATCTGATACGGATTTGGTTTCGCTTGAATGCCTATCAATTTCTTGAATAATTGTTTTGAGTAGAGTGTTTGTGGTGTATTGAGTGTTTGTGGTGTGTTGAGTATTTGTTTGAATATCTAATAGTGTTTGGCTTTCGCTTGAGCGGTTATCAGTTTCTTGAATCATTGTATTTGGGTGAGTCTTCGTTTTTGTTTGAATATCTAAAACCTTGCCGTCTTTTAGTTTTATGACTTTATCCGCCTTTGCTGTGATGGTGTCGTTATGTGTCACAATCAACACTGTCTTTCCGTATTTCCGCGACATATCATACAGCAGATCCAGGATCATCTGTCCTGTAGCGGTGTCCAGCGCCCCTGTCGGTTCATCACAGAGAAGCAGCTTGGGGTTTTTTACAAGGGCTCTTGCTATCGCCGTACGCTGCAATTCTCCGCCTGACAGTTCAGACGGAAAATGCTTTCCCCTTTTTTCCAATCCCACGGCGGCCAGCATGGTTTTTGTCTTGAAAGATTCTTTTCCTATTCTGGCCGCAATATTTATATTTTCGTATGCATTTAAAGAAGGGATCAAGTTGTAGAACTGAAAAACAAACCCCACATCAGCTCTACGATAATCGGTAATTTCATTCTCACTTAATTCCGTAATAGCTTTATCATCAACGAGAATACGCCCTTCTGTAACCCTGTCCATGCCTCCCAGCAAATTAAGCAATGTGCTTTTTCCCGATCCGCTTGGCCCCAAAATGACTGTGAACTCCCCCTGCTCAATGTTAAAACTGACATCCGCCAAGGCTTTGACAGGATCATCTTCATTTCCGTAAGTTCTGCAAACCTTATTCACTGAAATAAACGCCATTGTCAATCCTACTCCTTCATAGCTTCATAAAATAATCTTCCATGAGAGCTGCAAGGCATTTTATATTGTTGCCGTCGCCAAACATTGTGTAATGGGTACCCGGAGTTTCCACGATTCTCAGCTCTCCCGCAAAGTAGTGTTCCCATGTTTCCTTGGGAAGATAATCAATGTGAAGGACTTGGAGGATGAACTCATTTTCCGGAATATCTCCTTTATAGAACATACAATCGGCCTGAATTTTTTGTGGCAGGAAATGAGATTTGAGCAGTTCGTGACTATACACCCATTTTTGATAAAACTCGTTGATTTCATGTTTTGTCATAGGCAGATCTCCGCCCATTCTGTCTTGAATGATGCCCACAGCTTTATCAGAATCCTTGATTGCGTACAGCTCTTGCACAAAATCTGTGTCCAGCTGCAGATAGTTCGCAATGACAATCGGAAAGACCTCCTGATAATCGATGACTTGTCCGCTATAGGTATTATAGGCCTCTGGCGGGTGGGAGTCAAAAAGGATAACCTTGGCTGTTGTATATCCAGCTTTTTGCAATTGAGAGGCGACTTCACACGCCATGTTGCCTCCAAAAGAATAACCGCCAAGATAAAAAATGCCGGCGCTTTGTACACTCAACAGGGCTTTCATATAAAGCGAAGCCAAATCACACATTGTCGGATAGTCATGATAATTGTCAGGTAAATCAATGCCATAGATATTGATATCTACCTTAGGGGAAATGCAGTGACTCAATTGCTTATAACAAAAAGTTGTCCCCCCGGCAGGATGGAAAAGGAACAGATTTATGTGAGGTTCGTTGGGCCGAGGTTCGGTCGCCTGTCGGATCCGGGACAGTATTGGGTACTCATGTTTCGGCTCCTTGATCTCTTGAAGATGATTCGCAATCATACGGGGTGTATTGAGATTGACAAGATCGTTAAACGCGATGCTTACATTCCATTTTTTATTAATATCCTCCAATATCGAAAGCAATAAGAGGGAATCGCCCCCTATATCATAAAAATCATCATCAGGCAAAATATCTTCTAATCCCAAAACATCAGACCATATGAAGAGGATATCAGATAACACCCTGTCGGAGGATACCCTGTCTGACGGTGAGGGTTCAGACACCTTGTCCAAAGGCTTGCTTTCAGAGGCAGTGCCCGTTGCTCCTGGGGCAGACACTTCCGGATCCGGGTCAATCCAATATTTTTTCTTACGGAGAGGATGTTTGGGCATGTGCGTCCTCTTCCATCCCAAAGAGTTATACAGAACCCCAAAATCAACGGTATTACGAGTCCAATATGCCCCGAGAAAGCTGAGAAAAATCTCAAGAGGGTTCCCCGCGCAAACATCTCCTTGGTTTAGGGCAGCTTTGTCCAGGGCAGCTTCGTTCTGATACAGACCAGCGGCTTTTTCATTGAGACTGGCTTCATCACATTGCAAGACCCTACTTATCCATTTCATCCAGGCATTGTGCCTCGCAGTGTATTCCGCATTATCCGTTTCAGCAAGATTGGGATCCTCTTCATGAGGAGTCAGATCCTTTTCATCGGGATCTTTAAGGGGCTTCATGTATGATCGGCACAATTCATCGTACCCCACAAAAGTGGCAGCGAATTCCCTGTAGGCATCCAGATGAAAAACCGGGATTGTGGCGGGATCCTGTGCTGTCTTAATCGTTTTGCTTCTCAGTTTTGCCGCCAACTCCTTTTTGTTGTGGCAGAGTACATACCCGCGGTTTTTGAGAACAGGAACTCCGACAGACATCGTATAGACAAAATCCTGCAAGGGCACCTCGCTGTGTTCAAGATAGTCGGCTAAGCTGTCCAGATAGCCCTCCTGGTCGCTTTCCCTCAGATATGACAAGGGAACCATATACATACGATGCGCTTTCTTGATCTCCCAGCTGGATTGTCCGGCGGCTGTTTCGTCATATTTTGACAGAATAATATGGGCATTCGTTCCTCCCAGCCCAAAAGAACTCACCCCGATGTTATTGAGGTTCTTGTTTTCCGGGGAAACAGGGAAGTAGAAATTATCGTCGGGGATACTGATGGCGTGATTCAGGCGCCTAAAATGCGTATTTCCGGGAACAATTCCTGTATTCAGCATATAAACCGCCTTAATAACCGACGCCAGCCCGGCGGCAACATCGAGATGTCCAATCTTTGCTTTAATGCTGCCCACAGGAATTTTCTTCGTAATTCCACGGTACACTTCGCTTAAAGCCTTTATTTCAATAGGATCACCCAAGTGCGTCCCTGTGCCATGGGCCTCAATGTAGTCAATATCGCTGCCGTGCAGCCCGCTGAATTCAAGACATTCCCTGATGACATCCCGCTGGCCCTCACTACTGGGAGCAGTAAAGCCAATTTTATGTGAGCCGTCGTTATTGATAGCTGTTCCGCTTATGACAGCGTAAATGGCATCCCCCTCTTGAACAGCGTCAGTCAGTCTTTTAATCATGACAACGGAACCGCCATTCCCCTTGACAATTCCATTGGCCTCATCATCAAAAGGCTTGCAGTATCCGGTTGGGGACATAATTCCCCCTTCTTGATAAGTGTACCCGTTCGCTTGAGGTATCGATAGGGACACAGCGCCCACCAAGGCCGCGTCACATTCATAATTCAGCAAACTTTGACACGCGTTGTGTAAAGCGACAAGGGAACTGGAACAGGCGGACTGGATGGAGTAGGCAGGTCCTGACAGATTCAATTTGTATGCGATTTTAGTTGCGGCATAATCTTTATCATTGCCGATTAAAAGATTATAGTCAAAATCACCGCTAAAATATCGTTTGTTTCTTAAAACATTGTTGAGCAGATATGAGCTCATACTGATTGCCGCAAAGACCCCTATACATTGTTTCCTGTCAATCCGGGCGTATCCTGCATCTGTCAGCGCCTCAAAACCCAGTTCCAGCAGCAGTCGCTGCTGGGGATCCGTGATTTGAGTTTCATAAGGCGTCATATGAAAAAACTCAGCGTCAAACAGCTCAATATCTTCTACCTTGGAATAGACATTGACATCTCTTTTCTGAGCGGGTGCCTCCCAGTTAGGACAGCCTTCTCTATAGAAACTGAAATCTTTTTCGGTCAACAGGTTTTCCCAGAGTTCTTTGGGGCTTGGGGCTCCGCTGTATCGCCCAGAAACCCCAATAATAGCTATCCTGTTATCAAGCATGCCGTTTCCCCCCTATTGCTAAAGCAATTATTTGGTGCGTCCCTGTATCTCTCTCCGCCTTGACTCCAAACCGCTCTTTCTTAGCCCAGCTCTGCTGGGCGCCTCTTTTTCTTCTTCCCTTCCTTTTATGAATTTTGCGAGCTTTCTGACCGTAGTGTATTCAAAAAGATCAATCATATCAAAACCGCCAAATTCATAGACCCTGCTGATTTTATCATATATGTCGGGAATATGAACCGACGTAACACCAATATCAAAAAAATTGTCATCCAAAGAAAAATCCCTGCTGTTCAAGATGTGGCTGATCACGTCAAAGATATAGCGTTCCCGCTCATCCGTGAAATCACCTTGTGCCAAAGCGGGGCTACCCTGAGTCAAAGAAAGGTCCTGTTGGTCAGATTCACGCAGATCCGGCAGTGTACGTTTAAGCTCAGCCAAGTTGATCTTGCCATTGAGAGTCATAGGAATATCGTTTATGTGTATAAATTCCACCGGGATCATATACTCCGGCAGCACGTTCTTCAGGCGCTGTTTGATTTCCCGTTTGTGGGGCAGCGGACAGCCGCTTACAACAAAAGCTATGAGCTGGTCATGCCCGTTGAGCTCCATCATCTGAACCGTGCAATTCCGCACATGAGAGTCATGGTATTCCTTCATAATGACGCTTTCGACTTCCCCCAGTTCAACCCTGAATCCGCGCAGCTGAACCTGAGCGTCCATCCTTCCCATATATTCTAAATCGCCGCTTGTGGTGATTTTGGCTAAATCGCCGCTTCTATAGGCCTTTTTAATGCCATTATTCTTCAGAGAACCAATCCCCTCCAGTTTACTTCCGGGAATGTCAATGAACTTCTTATGGGTCAAGTCCCCCTTATTGTGATACCCGTTCACCACACCATCACCGCAAACCAGGATTTCCCCTTCAAGCCCTTTTGGCAAAACATTCAGGTCTTGATCCACAAGATAGAATTCCAGGTTACTTAAAGGCTTCCCGATTATGCTTTTGCTGTTAAACAAGATGTCATCCCGAGTGACTGTATAGAAAGTAGCATGAATTGTGACTTCTGTGATCCCATACATATTGATCAATTTAGGCGCATTGGGGTCATGATGTTTGATCCATTCCGTCAGCATATTAAAGTTCAGCTTCTCGCCCGCGAAGATGACATATCTCAAAGACAAGGGCAGCAGATATTTGCTGTCAGCATTGATAACCCCTTTAAAAGCCGTTGGGGTTTGGCTGAGAACTGTGACATTTTCCTGACTGACCAATTTGTAAAACTGTTCCGGAGATTTAGCGGCAACGGAATCGACAACGATGAGTTTTCCTCCGGATAAGAGGCATCCGAATATTTCAAATACGGAAACATCAAACCCATAAGAGTGAAAAAACGACCAGATATCTTGATTGTCAAAATCATAATGCAGCCGGGCTGCCTCTAATAAACTCATGAGATTCCTGTTGCTGACGGGGACTCCTTTGGGGTCTCCTGTTGAGCCTGAAGTGTAGATAACATAGAGCTCACTTTCGAGGGATTGATGTCCCGTGTTTGATGTTTGATGTCCCGTGTTCAATGTTTGATGTCCCATATTCGATGTTTGATGTTCGGATCTCGAATCCCAAACCTGCGACATAAGAACAGATACAGGCAGCACGCCCGCTTTGTCCATGCCGGTCAAAGCGCTCAACATGTCATCCTCAACAACATAGGGTATATTTCCGGCGTCCGCCAGGATATACTCTATCCTCCGTGCGGGGCTGTTCACATCAATGGGCACGTAGGACTTTCCGGACTTGATGATTCCCAGAATAATAGCGATAAGCTCCGGCCCTCTATGGCAGGACAGAGCTATTCTTTTGGCATCCTGAAAATTCTGATTTATGACATGTGCGACACTGTCAGAAACACCAGATAATTTTTTATACGACCATTCCGTATCCTGAAATTTAACCGCGATTTGATCAGGATATCTTTCGGCCGTATCCCGAAAAACATCAGCCACATGATTTATATTAGCTTTTCTATACGCGTTGGTCTCCGCGTATTCCTCAGACACATCCTTGTACAGCCGAATATCTCCCAGCTTCTTATTCGCGAGACACTGGTCTATGAGTGCATGGTAGATTTTTTCAAAAGGGGCGTCAGCCAGGGATTTTCCATATTCCAGATTGATTGTGAAGTCATCCCCCGATTCGACACGTCCTAAAAAATCAAACATGAGCGACGTGTTCTTTAAGGGTATTCTCGTCACGGAACACCCCTTGAGCCGAACTCCCAATTCCTGTTTATAATACGTAAATGCGTTGTTAACATAACCAAGCTTACCCTTGTCCAAGGTACCTATATCGAATCCCTGATGCCTCATAATCGAAAGAGCCTTTCCAAACGCCTTCTTGCATAACTCCGAAAAGGGCATATCTTTTTCCAACGTCATTTTTAACGGCAAAGTGTTGACATAACAGCCAAAAACATTCATATTAGCCTGAGTTCTGTTGGCTACGGGGAGTCCGAAAACAACGCTGTTTTGTTCTGTTAATCGGGAAAGAAGAATGACATAGACAGCCAAAAAAAACGAGAACTCCGTCGCATCATGGGTTTTGATAAAATCCCGGATAGAATGTGATGTTGGCGCGTTAATTTTGAAGGTACACCCATGTCCCTCCACGACACCTTCAGAATTCCTTTTTTGTTTAATCTTGCTCATTTCAAGGGTCTTAAGATCCCCAATCTCCTTTGTAAAGAAGTCCGCCGAAGTGGGTTTTATGATCGGTGCGGCATCTATGGAAAAAAACTTTCCTAAGGAGTCGTCCCTTAAAGCGGCTTCCATATCCTCATAACTCATATCGGAGTTATAGAAATCCTGAAACAGCGAAATGACATGATAGAAACTGTAGGCATCCGCAAGAATGTGAGAAAAGTGCGTAATAAGGGCGTGGATCTCCGGTGTGTTTTTATGGATCTCGATGTTCAAACGCAGAGGTTTTGTCACATCTATGGCCGTGTTCAATTTTGATTCGCCGATTTTGCGGACTTCCTCCAAGAATTGGGAACGTGTTAAATTCTCCCAATTTTTGCGGACAACATTGCTTGAGTCCCCATGCCCATCCCGAACGAGGAAATGAGTGTTATCCTGAGAGACGATACGCGATCTGGCGATTTCAACAGAATCGGCAATTCGTTTGGCGATGCCCAAAAAACGGTCACTGTCAAACGGTCCTTCTATGACAAAAAGAAAAGTAAGATTATAGGAAGGGTCATTTTTGTAAAGTCTTGAAAAATCAAAAATTCTCTTTTGAATGGCATTGAGAGGTTTCCTCATCCACAGCGCTCCCTTTCTTCTGTTATCCGATTTTGGACGCAAGAAACTGAGAAATTTTTCCGACAGTCAAATTCTCAATAATGCCGTATTCATCGACTTCAATCCCATAACGTTCTTCAACACCACTTATAAGCTGCATAATATCCAAGGATGACATCCCCAAATCATTTATTAAGTGCGATTCGGGGAGAATCTCGTCCTCCCGCAGGTTTAAATGCTGACTGATAAAGCTTATAATTTCGGTTTCCATGGTTCATAATTCTCCTTTATGCGTTTAATTTTTAAGGAAGACGATTTTTCAAAATCCTCCAATCGTATCTCGTGGCGATACACGCGTTTATACGCAGGCAAGGTCACATTGAGGCGCTCAAACTCAGGTTCAAACATACCCCGCAATGGGGTTTCACCAAGATCTTTCAAGTGATCCTCCGGGACAATGATGGCTGTGAGAACTTTCCCTGTGTTCACAGTCCTTTCGCTGATCAAAACATCCTTGATTCCTTCTATATTTATGAAAATATTCTCAAGCTCCTCAGGCGAAACATTTTCCCCGTTAGGCAGAATGATAAGATTCTTTAATCTACCCGTGATATACACAAATCCATCTTTGTCCAGACGGCCAAGGTCGCCCGTCCTGAACCAACCGTCGTCAGTAAAGGCTTCCCAGGTTCCTTGGGAATCATTGTAGTACCCTTTCATCACAATATCGCCACGAACTAAAATCTCGCCGTCAACAATTTTAACATCATAAAAAGGAACCGGCGCCGGCTTACCCACCGACAGTTTTTTGACGATTTCAGGCCTGTTACAGGAAACAACAGGAGAACATTCCGTAATGCCATAACCGATAAGAACATCGATGCCCCAAGTTTTGAATTCCTTGATAATGGCATCGTCCAAAGGAGCTCCGCCGGCAATAATGGTATTAAGACTGCCGCCGAGCTCTGCTCTCAAAGTTTGGAAAAGCTTCTTCCTCAGATCTATTCCGACACATCGAAGCCCATTGGAAACGGCCATCAAAATCCGGAGCGGCCTCTCTTTATGGCTCCTTCTTACACCGGCCCAAATGTTTTTGTGCATCAATTCCACAGCCAAAGGAACCAGTGTGACAATTGACGGTTTAAACTCTTTTAGGCTCTGGGAAAAATATTTGACCCCCTTTCCTATACATATATTGAGGCCATAATACAAGGCGCACTGTATGCCTGTGTTGACCTGAAACATATGATGGAAAGGCAAAACCGCAAGTGTGGTATAATGGCGGGTGTGTTTACGTCTGGCCATATAGCAGCTGACACTCAAACTCGACATCAAGTTCTTATTCGTCAACATAACACCCTTGGATTTTCCGGTTGTTCCGGAAGTGTACGCAATAACCGCTACGTCATCACTGAGAACCTTGACGCGGTCAAAACTTTCCGCACTTTCCGCGAATTCTGAAAAGACGCCGCAGAAATCACAAAATCTCAACAGGTGAATGTGATGCTGAGCTGCATACTCCGTTAGATTTTGACAGAACATTTTTTTTTCGTCAAACAAAACATAATCTGATTCAACGCGCTCAATGTGATCAATAATTTCGGCTGAACTGAGCGAGCAATCAATCAGAACAGCCGCGAAACCGGCATAAGCAACAGCATAAAAGGAGACAAGCCATTCATAACTGGGTTCCCCGATCAGGCATATCCGGGCCTTTATAGGATCTTGTTGTTTGGGCTGAACCGTCTGGGTGAGATAAGCGGCCATTTGCTGTATGTTCTTTTTGAACTCAAAGAAGGTTTTCTGAATCTTCTGATCTCTGTGATAAAAAGTCACCGCGGGTCTCGTTGTAAATTTTTCTACAGCATAGTCAATCAATTCAGACGGAGAAAGGAACGTGTCAAACTCATAATTGCCGATTTTCTCCATTCTCAGGCTCTCCTTCCAAATAAAAATAGAAAACAGAGATTCAAGAAAGTTCTTCACACTCAATAAGTATATTATAGCAAATGAATATCGAAATACTTCACTTTTACTTAATATCTTGCAATCAAAAAAGAGGATTCTATCAATAAAATTCTTATATCACCACCTGTCAGCCAATAACTCAATAACTCAATAACTCAATTTTCCTATAAATTTACGTCAAAAATCGAATATAAAAGAGCCCGCCAAGACTGAAGAATCAGTGCATGGCAGGCTCATTAGGTATCTGGCAGCGACCTATTTTCCCTTGAGAGTATCGTCGGCCCTGGAGGTCTTAACTACCGTGTTCGGGATGGGAACGGGTGGGACCCCTCCGGTATAGCCACCAGATTATTGGGACATGAGAGG
>WRII01000077.1 GCA_009782825.1 Peptococcaceae bacterium | reverse complement strand
GCTGTCCAAACAGCGTAGACTGTTTTGGCTTCTGTGAAGGTGACAACGTAGCTGCCGTCAAAGTTGACTGTGTTGCTGCTGCCGCTGTCTGTGCTCCAGCCTGTGAAGTCGTAACCGTATCTTGTCGGGGCTGTTGGCAAGGATCCCACAGTTTGATCGTAGGTTACACTTAGGCTTGTTGGGTCGGCTTCGGTGAACTTATCAGCGTCGCTGTGGTTTTTATTGAAGTTTAGTGTAGCTGTTACAGCTTCCCATTCAGCATACAGTTCCAGCTCTTCTTCATCGACAAGGGTTTCTCCTGGAACGTAAGGTTTACCGTTCTTGTCAACCCAACGTTTGAAGGTGTAGCCGTCGCGAGATGGATCTGTGATAGGATTCAGGGGATCACCAAAGGTGTTCTCGACTTCGTCGTAAACATCGTCTTCGCCATCATCTGTGTGGAATACGACTATCACAGTTTTAGCTGTCCAAACAGCATAAACTGTTTTGGCTTCTGTGAAGGTGACAACATAGCTGCCGTCAAAGTTGACTGTGTTGCCGCTGCCACTGTCTGTGCTCCAGCCTGTGAAGTCGTAACCATATCTTGTCGGGGCTGTTGGCAGGGATCCGACAGTTTGATCGTAGGTTACACTTAGGCTTGTTGGATCGGCTTCGGTGAACTTATCAGCGTCGCTGTGGTTCTTATTAAAGTTTAGTGTAGCAGTTACAGCTTCCCATTCAGCGTACAGTTCCAGCTCTTCTTCGTCGACAAGGGTTTCTCCTGGAACATAAGGTTTGCCGTTCTTGTCAACCCAACGTTTGAAGGTATAGCCGTCGCGAGATGGATCTGTGATGGGATTCAGGGGATCGCCGAAAGTGTTTTCGACTTCATCGTAAACATCATCTTTGCTGCCGTCATTGGTGTGGAATACTACGTTAACGGATTTAGCTGTCCAAACAGCGTAAACTGTTTTGGCTTCTGTGAAGGTGACAACGTAGCTGCCGTCAAAGTTGACTGTGTTGCCGCTTCCGCTGTCTGTGCTCCAGCCTGTGAAGTCATAGCCGTATCTTGTCGGGGCTGTTGGCAGGGATCCGACAGTTTGATCGTAGGTTACACTTAGGCTTGTTGGATCGGCTTCAGTGAACTTATCAACGTCACTATGGTTCTTATTAAAGTTTAGTGTAGCAGTTACAGCTTCCCATTCAGCATACAGTTCCAGCTCTTCTTCATCGACAAGGGTTTCCCCTGGAACGTAAGGTTTTCCGTTCTTGTCAACCCAACGTTTGAAGGTATAGCCGTCGCGAGATGGATCTGTGATGGGATTCAGGGGATCGCCGAAGGTGTTTTCGACTTCATCGTAAACATCATCTTCGCTGCCGTCATTGGTGTGGAATACTACATTGACGGATTTAGCTGTCCAAACAGCGTAAACTGTTTTGGCTTCTGTGAAGTTGACAACGTAGCTGCCGTCAAAGTTGACTGTGTTGCTGCTGCCACTGTCTGTGCTCCAGCCTGTGAAGTCGTAGCCATATCTTGTTGGGGCTGTTGGCAGGGATCCCACAGTTTGATCGTAGGTTACACTTAGGCTTGTTGGGTCGGCTTCAGTGAACTTATCAGCGTCACTGTGGTTCTTATCAAAAGTTAAGGTGCTTCTTATGACTTCATACACATAGGTCACGGTGATATCGTTGTAGTCCGGAACAGTGATATTCGGTTCGGCCGGCGCAGCGTTGAGACTGCCGCCGTCAACCTTGTAACCCAGATAGGTGTAGGCTGTAACGTTGTCATGAGCGTCGGCGAAGATGTCTTCCACATTGACGATGACCCGAGTGTCAGCCTTGATTGTCGCGCCGCCATCTGTCTTGAATTCCTTGGTCACGATGACGTCTTCAATGCCGTCAGGGTCGTTCGAGTCTGTGGGATCGTCACCTGTTTCGCCACGGTCATGGCCATAGTACAAAACAATGGTTATTGGCCCGTTTGCCATAGTGATACCTGAAGGATTACTGTCATTGTGTGTTTCTGTAGGTCCGATGGGAGGAGTCAGACTCCAAGAGACAAACATATATTCGTCAATCAACGGAGCAGTAACATCAAAGACTTCGTCAACATACTTGGTAAAGCTTGTCGAAGAAGGATCTCCAACGGGAGAACCCTGGCGATCCAAGTATTCCACTGTGACCAGATACTGAGGCTTTTCACTCCACACCGCATACAGAGTCGTGTTCTCTGTTATGCTGAAGGTGGCATCTGCAGCATAGGTCACAGTTCCCAAAGCCGCGTCTTCCGTGCTGGCTGCCCAGCCCTGGAACGCATGATTTGTTTTGGCCAGGGTTCCCTGTCCCAAAACGGTTACTGTAGAATCATGGTCATACGGACTGCCGGCATCCACCGGTGCATCGCCGCTGTCATTACCGTTACCATCATAGGTCATTGTATACGTGTTCAGCTCATACATATAGGTTATAACAATATCACTGACAATCGTGTAATTGGGTTCCGCAGGCGCGGGGAACAGCGTGGCTTCCACTGTGTTGCCGCTTTCCCCCGGATCATCAAATTTCTGCAGCGCAATTGTCACTGTGATGGGGTCGCTCAGAACGCCATGTTCATCTTGCGCAATAAATTGAAAGCTGTCTATTCCATTAACATTGGGGGCAACATATTGGAAAGTTCCATTCGGGAAAACTTTTGCGCCTCCCCCCAGAGGGGTTGATATCATGAGCCCTTCTTCAGGCACAGTGTATTCAACGCCTCCAATCCAAAGGGCCTTAACTATCGTGCCGGGACTGTCGTTATTGAGGACACTGCCCATATCAAATACCCAGCCTGCTAATGATTCATAACTCATCTTATAACCCACATAGGTGTAGTTTTCGATGGCGTCATGAGGATCAGAGAATCTATCATCCTTGTTGACAAGGAGCTGTGTGCTGCCCTTGAGAGTTGTTCCGTCAATGGTTTCAAATTTCTTTGTAACCACAGCGTCTTCAATGCCGTCAGGCGTCCCTTCGCCGGGTGTTTCGCCTGTGGCCCCGCGATCAGGCACATAATACAAAATAATGGTTACTGCTCCGTTAGGCATGGTGATACCTGAAGGATTGGTGTCATCGTGCCTCACTGTGAGTCCAATAGGAGGAACCAAACTCCAAGATACAAACATATAGTCATCAATTAACGGAGCGGTAACATCAAAGACTTCGTCAACATGCTTGGTAAAGGTCGTCAAAGAAGGGACTCCAACGGGAAATCCCAGATGCTGATATTTTACTGTGACCAGATATTGAGGCTTTTCACTCCATACCGCATACAGAGTCGTGTTCTCTGTAATGGCGAAGGCGCCTCCTGCAGCATAGGTTACGGTTCCCACGTCCGCATCTTCCACGCTGGTTGCCCAGCCCTGGAACGTATGGTTGGCTTTGGCCAGGGATCCCTGATTCAAAACCGTTACTGTGGAGCCATGATCATACGGACTGCCAACATCTATCAGCAGGTCGCCGCTGTCGCTGCCGTTGCCGTCATAGCTCATTGTATACGTGTTCATTTGGTATAAATAAGTTACAATGATTTCGCCGTCTCCAGCTTGAGGTGTGATGCTGGGCCTTCCCGGCACCTTCTGTGTGTTATCGCAGAATAGATAAAGATAGCTTTCTGCGGGAGTCGGAACATAGATTGTAACTGTAACCCAACTACTATACACACCGGCCCCATCAATCAAGCGGTACTCAAAAGAATCATAACCAGAAAACATTGCCTTAGGATTAAAATCAAAACTTCCATCATCTTTGATCCAGATGCTTCCACCTTCCAAGGCTTGGGCTGTACACATCAGGCCAGGATTATAGCTTTCCGGCACAGCAACTGCCAGTTTACCGTCTGCCGCCCTGACTTCTGCGACGCGCGTAGGCAAATTCAGGGAGGGTGTATCATTATCCATCACATTGCCATGCAAACGCATAGTCCCGCTCGTATTATAGATATAATCGTCAGGATTGGCTATTGGCGCATCACCAGGGATGTCGGCCGGATCCAGAATCTCGTTCACTTTGTACCCGATATACGTGTATCCCGGAATGACATCATGCATATCGGTAAATTTATTGCCCATGAAAATGCTTGTTGAACTGGGCTTCAGAGTTGCTCCATCCAGCGTTTCAAATTTCTTCGTAATGAGAATATCATCAGCTGCGTAGGCAGGAGTGAGAGAAAGCAAAATGCCGCTCCACACTACACCCAGCCCTATAACCAGCCAGATGATAAAGGTCCTTTTCTTGGCGAAAGCTTTCTTTGATTGGGAAACTTGAGCTTTCTTGTGAGAATCCAGTTGCATAAAATCTGGTTTCTCCTGAATAGTGTCTGCAATTGTTTTCAAATTAATCTCCTCCTTGTTGATAGAATGATCATGACCCTTTGTCCTTTTATGCACTTTCTAAATCCTCCATGATGTGATATAAAGCCAAAAAACTCCATCCTTTCTGCTGTGAATTTTCCTAAATTTTATTAATTTTAAATAAAAAATCCATCATTATTCCATAGTATCAGAGATTACGCCTCATATTCATTTATCGGTTTAAAGCATAGAGAACTAAAATTAAACATAATTCCTTTTCAGGGGAAAAATGTATGCGGCTAAATGAAGTATGTGCTCTTTCGCCAGTACACTATATATAGTAGTGTACGGGTTGCAAAGTGACTTTTTGCAGCGAAATCACTGATTACATTGCATATTTTACGGTGTATTCCTCATAATAAAATTACCTGAGAACATACTATTAACAATATGCTTATGCCCAGACAAGAAAGGACGAACAGGATGAAGCTCTTCATTGTCGCTGTACCTCTCTTTGATGAAAATATGGAGGTCAAAGCATATTCGCTGAAATACTTGCGGGGTGATCTGCCACTGGGAACGGCTCGCACCACTGCCGGGCTGGATGGCGCCATGTTTTCTCCCGGGATAGATATCCTCAATACCGTAGGCCTGAAGCCCTTCACCAATGGCAAAAAAATATTTGTTCCGATCAATCAATATCTTCTCTTAGCGAATTTCGCTGACGATTGCTCTATTGCGCCGGAACTTATGGTGTGTGTTCTCAGCAAGGATTTTCCACTGGAGCCTCAGTATCTGCTCAAATGCATGGAGATGAAACAACGCGGATTTTCATTCGCGTTGGACGATATTGAGTACTCGCTGAAAACCACAGTTTTATTTGACCTGGCTGATTATGTCATCTACTACACAGATACAAAGGATTTTGGCGAAAAGATGCTGGAAGCCCGCACTAAAAAACCAACAGCAGTAACGATCTTGGCCAATATAGAGAGCCAAGAGCTCTTTAACAAAATTAAGGGTGTTCCAAACGCTTTATTTGCGGGAAAATTTTATTCACGCCCTTTAAGCACGGGTGTCAAAACAATATCTCCCCTCAAAAGCAACGCTTTGCAGCTTCTCAAAGTTATGGGATCGGATGAAGAACCAGATTTTGCAGTGCCGGAAATTGCCGGTCATATTCAAAAAGACGCGGCACTGTCTATCGCGCTTCTGCGGTTTATCAATTCGCCGGCTATCGGACTCAAGCGCCGGATCAATTCTATCAACCACGCTATAACCATGCTGGGCCTGAAACAGACGCGCAAATGGGTCATGGCAGCCGTCGCCACATATTTAGCTTTTGATGAGCCCAATGAATTGACGCGCCTGATTCTGCTGCGGGCTAAATTCGCGGAGAATTTGGCAGGGGCTTTTCAACTAACTCCCCAAAGCAGCGATCTTTTTCTGATGGGATTGCTGTCTCTGTTGGATGTGGTGCTGGAAATGCCTATGGCGGAAGCGCTGCAGCAAGTTTCTCCCAAACAAACGATTTATGAGGCTTTGGCCAACCGGCAGGGAGACTTTTATAAGGTTCTGGATCTGATCTATTCTTATGAATTTGCCGACTGGGAAAAGGTATCGCGTATTATGATTGTGCACTCGTTGAGTGTGGATGTCATTCAGGAGGCTTTTATGGATGCGCTGCTCTGGTACAGAGATCTTCTTTTGGAAAATGCGTCATAGGTAAATAGGTAAGGGGCTGTAAAAAAAGAGGTCTCCAAGAAATTTAGAAATTTCATGAAGAACCTCTAATTTTATTTACGTAATCTCATCTGCAAATTTGGCAGCGAGAGCGGTTTTTCGCAGATATTCCAGGGGGATTTCCTTGAAACATCGCGGTTTTGGAGCCCGTCCTTACATCATGCCGCCCATGCCGCCCATGCCACCACCGGGCATAGCGGGCATAGCGTTATCTTTTTCAGGCAGATCGCTGACAAGGCTTTCCGTTGTCAGAATCATAGCTGAAATGGAAGCCGCGTGCTGCAACGCGGAGCGAGTGACTTTGGCCGGATCAACGATACCGGCTTTAACCATATCTTCATAGACCTCGGTGGCCGCGTTGAATCCTGTCCCCCGGGTTGAGTTGCGGACTTTTTCCACCACAACGGATCCTTCCATACCGGCGTTATTGGCTATCTGGCGAATGGGTTCTTCCAGAGCCCGGCGGATAATTTGCACGCCGGTTTTCTGGTCGCCGCTCAGTTGGATGTTGTCCAAGGCGGGGATGGCATCCACATAAGCAGCGCCGCCGCCGGCGACAATACCTTCTTCAACGGCTGCCCGTGTAGCGGACAAGGCGTCTTCAATGCGCAGTTTCTTTTCTTTGAGTTCGGTTTCAGTGGCGGCTCCAACCTGGATGACAGCGACGCCGCCGGCGAGTTTGGCCAGACGTTCCTGAAGTTTTTCTTTGTCGAAATCGGAGGTTGTTTCTTCAATTTGTTTCTTAATAACGTTGATCTGGGCTTTGATGGCCTGTTCGTCTCCGGCGCCGTCAACAATGGTGGTATTTTCTTTGCTGACCCGCACTTGCTGACAGGTTCCCAACATATCAAGAGTGGTGTTTTCCAGTTTGAGTCCCAGATCTTCGGTAATGACCTGGCCGCCGGTCAAAATAGCAATATCCTCCAGCATGGCTTTGCGGCGGTCACCGAAGCCGGGGGCCTTAACGCCAACAGCGGAAAAGGCGCCGCGCATCTTGTTATAGATCAGGGTCGCCAAGGCTTCCCCTTCTATATCTTCTGCAATGATAAGCAAGGGTTTTGAGGATTGGACTACTTTCTCCAAAATGGGCAGGACTTCTTGGATGCCGCCGATTTTTTTGTCGGTGATCAGAATATAGGGATCCTTAAGTACGGCTTCCATTTTGTCCGTATCTGTGACCATATAGGAAGACAGGTAGCCGCGGTCAAATTGCATACCTTCTACAACTTCCAGCTCTGTGGTCATCCCTTTTGCTTCTTCCACAGTAATCACGCCATCTTTTCCAACTTTTTCCATGGCATCGGCAATCAAGGCGCCGATGGCCTCATCGCTGGCGGAGATGGAGGCAACTTGGGCGATGGATTCTTTAGTTTCGATAATTTTAGCGTTGGTTCCGATGTCTTCCACAACTTTGTCGACGGCCTTTTCTATGCCGCGTTTGATTTCCATAGGATTGGCGCCGGCGGCAACGTTTTTCAGGCCTTCTCTAATAATGGCCTGGGCCAGCACGGTGGCAGTTGTGGTGCCGTCTCCGGCCACATCGTTAGTTTTGGTAGCGACTTCTTTGACGAGCTGAGCGCCCATGTTTTCAAAGGGATCTTCCAATTCGATATCCCGGGCAATGGTAACACCGTCATTGGTAATCAAAGGAGATCCGAATTTCTTGTCGAGGACGACGTTGCGCCCTTTGGGGCCCAGAGTAACACGTACGGTTTCCGCCAGCTGGTTGACGCCCTTTTCCAGAGCGTGGCGGGCTTCTTCATTAAATATGATTTGTTTAGCCACGTGGGTATTCCTCCTAAAAAATATTATTCAAATACAGCTAAAATATCTGATTCACGTAAAATCAGGTATTCTTCTCCGTCGAATTTGATTTCTGTTCCTGCGTATTTGGAATAGATAACGCGATCGTCAGCTTTGATGCTCATGGGAACAAGTTTGTCTCCATCGTATTTTCCCGGACCGGCAGCGATAATGCGCCCTTCTTGGGGCTTTTCTTTTGCGGTATCTGGAATATGAATTCCGGTTTTGGTTATGACTTCGTTGGACAGGGCTTTGACGATGACCCGATCTGCCAGGGGCTTGAGATTCATGTGTGGATTCCCTCCTTCAGTTTTTGGTTTTTCGCGTTATTAGCACTCACCGCGAATGAGTGCTAACGCATGTTTAAAATAATACGCAAGGTTGGATGAAAATGCAACTTTGCTCACGAGTCATTATTGACAATTATCATTGATTTTAATCCTTTTGGTTGAAAATTCTTTGAATCTCTATGCGATCGATAGAAATTTCTGATCCGAATCCCCTGCAGGGAAGCTTATCCCTTCCCCTTGGCGATAGATTTGTCGTAAAAATCGTGGATGATCTTAATATTGGTATGATATAAATCATCATTGAGCCTGTACATGGCATCCGCAAAATCATCCAGGCTCTCCATATGAGCGCACGCAGAGTAGATCTCTCTTATTGTCCGTAAGAGATCTTCATTTTCTCTCACCTTTTCTCTTTCGGCTTCTTTAACCGATTCCCTGATCTTGCCTTTTCTTATATTGTTTTCATGATCTCTGCTTATTTTATCAAACAATTTCAAGCACGTCTTCTGACTAAAATGAAGGATAACGTGATATATAAAATGAACAACAATATCCACAATAAAAGGGGATTGAAAAATATACTCTCCGTAATTAGGAAGGTTGATCGCTTCAGAGGGATTAAAATATTCCTCCCATTTTATATCAATAAAAACATTGCATAAATCATATTTTAGGGTGCGTGTATCTGGGGATGGCAGGTTGCTGTTATGTGACGCGTTGCTTGAATCTGAAACCGTGGCTTTTCTCATATTTGTAAATTCATTTTTCCAATTCTTTGAAAATATAGGAATGCCATAATCGTTTTCAATCTTGTCTTCGGAAGCAATAATCGCACCGACTGTACACAATACCCGCAGCTGGTCCAAGTTAACACCTAGGAGTCCGTAACTTTTCTTTGCCTCGTCGTATTTATAATTCCCCATGGCGGCATATTGGGACGCCAGGCTATCAAAATAGCGTTGGGGGGAAGCTTCAGTCACCAGAAGTTCGATCACATCCGCATAGACTTCGTCAATAAAATCAAATGATTGATGAACCAAGTTGGGCAGGGTGACATGATCCTTGTCGTGGTATGCTTTGACATTGTCTTTATAAACGTTATGCAATTGTATTTTTAACAGCCTCATTTCATACGCGTTTTCCTCAGCTTTAATTGCTGCGGCCAGTTTGATTTTAAACTCCTTTACAGTTATACCCGTTGGCCGTATGGCACTTTCCTGGTCACAAAGCAGGGTATAAAGCCAATCAAACCCATTCGCCACAGGCCTGATGGGAAAGAGAATCTCATCCAGGCTCGCATAGATATCGTTTTTAGCAATATTTTTATAGTAGTGGTTATTTTTTTTGGCGTTTAGCTGATGTTTGGTGCGGAGATCCTCTTTGACTTTTTCAATATAATATTTAACACTCTCAGAAACCAGGGCATTGTGTTCTGATGGCGAAATCTCTAAGTGTGAAGAGACACTGCTGTGAAACCGCTCCGTTATTAATCGTATCTCACAATCGAAAAAGGCATGAAGGCATAATGAGATCACAGAGTCATGGCGTAAGTGTCTGTTTTTGAGTTCCCGTCCAATGGCATGAGCCATCTCATGACTGGAAATAAGCCATAAATTTTTTATATCCATGGCGAATTGCGCGTTTGTCCGCACAATGTTTAATCGATGTATTTCGGCTTTTTCGTTCCCATAGGTGATTTCTTCGGATTCAGGAGACGTGACGCTCGGATAATAGAGGACGCTGTACTCCCTGCGGGACGAATCGGTTTTGTCCAAATCATCTATCTTTTTTCCCACATTTTTGAGGAGTGTCTGTAATTTCTGTAAAAAAGAAGCGTGCATGGAGATAAGCTTGGGGGGCATATCCGCTATGGCTGAATTTATTTCTGGCGACGCGAAAGAATACCGTTCCGCCCGATTGGAATTTTGTAAAACAGAATTAATATTGATTAATAGGGTTAGCAATTTTGTCTCATTTGCGTAAGCTCTATTCTTGTCGGAAGCATTGTCGTAATTGAGCATGTTATCAACAATGCCTAAAAAGGCGTCTAGAATAATCATGTACCCATATTGGGGAAAATCGGCCGATCCATATTTTTCTATATAGTTTAAAGTCTGCAGCACAGACTTATAGGCGACCATGCTATACCCATGCTCGATATCATATTCCAATTTTGACTCATTCAAAACTCTAAGGCGGGACCGCAGCTGACTGCGAATCCAGTGCCATGTTTCCTTAATGATTTCCGGATCATTGTCTGGGGTCTGGGAGGGACCCAGGGAGGGGCAGGGACCTCTGTCTGTCAAAATATAGGGACAACACAAGATACCTTCGGAAAATTGAGAGGCAATCCAAGCGGCCAATACCCGATACGTATCGTTATGTGTTCCGGTTGTCAAGGCTTGGCCAGAATAGACAACGTGATTGGAAAGAGAATTCATGGGAGAGGGGTCTTCTTTATCATGTTTGAGGATCTCCTGGAAATGGGGGCGCCGCACTTCCTGAAGGCCTTCTGTGTGTGTCAAGGAGAAGGCGGAAATGGTATAACATGAAACTAAAACATCTTTGAGTCCTCTGGTAGTGTCCCCCTCCTGGCATAGCTGGAAATTCAAACAGGATAAGGCCTCAATGAGCGCGCTCCCAATTTCATGACTCTTGGAGCGCGTCACTAAGACAATATCGCTGATGTCTGTTGTACAATAGGATATACACTTGCAGTCCCGAATACAGTCCCGGAAAAGCTTGTTGGCGGCGTCTTCTGTATGGATGAAGGAATGCAGTTTCTCCTCAAACTGTTTGCGCAGGGTTGTTATGGAGGATAAGGTGGCGCTGATTCGCATAAAGGTCACGAAGATAAAGGGGAAATCCTCGTCGGCTCCAAAATCTTCCCAGAACTCATGATCTCTTATCTTGGAAAGGCTGTCTTCTTCACGGAAAACATATACATTTTCTATTTCTGATTGACCATCCCCCTTCTCGATTGTTTCAATATCGGTGTACCACATTTTTTTGAATTCAGGAGTTTTTTTGCAGTGAATCAGTTCGCTGTCAAGGCGGTCGTGGTATCCTTGTGCCCTGTTATCTCCGAGATTCCTATGGATGAGTTTAATGACGCGGATAATTTGGTCTTTGTCTTCATGAATATATGCGTTCATTATGTTCTTCTCCTCCTTTTTGTTCTAACTTCATAATATTTTGCATTATTTTACTGGTGTTTCTAGGCAATGAAAAGGCCTCACTATTTTGCCGGTCCATGATCAGGTTCTCAAAACCTGTATCCAATATAGCCAACAAATTTAGATTGTAATGATTCTCAAACCGTAACAAGATTTCATAGACGTCAAGGATAATAGCATATCTATTTTGTATCGCTTGGGAGTCATTTCCAACAAATTTTTCAATTTTAAGGTGTTTAAGAATTTCAGGAAAGGTTCTGAAATGAGAGAAAATTGAGACGGATTGTGTGTTGGATAGATTCAACACTCCTTCTAACAGCAATAAAAAGATACTCAGAAATTCTTGGTAATCATTGTCTGTGTCCAAGGGATTCTGGGTGTCCAAGTGACTGCGTATCTCTGTCCAGATACTCTTCCTTGTTGGATCAAATACCCATTGATCCAGGTTGCTGGACACATAAACCGTCGACCCTTCATTCTCCTTATCAAACCCAAGGATCATGGCTGCGCCAAACAATTGAGCCAGCACAAGAATGACGCTGCGCTTAGAGGTACTTTTTTTATACTCTTTGAGCAGTGTTTTGATCAAAGGCATAAAACAATCACGAATGAAATCTTTGGCATATTTATGACCCAGCAAACGCTCGAAAAGGATGAAGGCGGTAAAAAAAGTGTTATAGAATAAGGTGCTCTCAATGGCTTCCTTTTCTTTGACACAGCGAAGCAGATATTTCTTATAAGTTAGAAAAGCAAAATAACGGTTTTCTGGTTTTGCGGCAGCGGCGGCTATGTTTTTCAGGTATATTGTGGGTAATCTTTTGTAGAGTTCGTTGTTTTCTTTGTGCAGCCTCTCTTGATGCTGGTGCTTTTCTATGTATTTAGATATGGTATGGGACGTCCTGAGAAAAAGTCTGCAGAATTCGTAAATCAAATATGATAAAAAGACTAAAATCAGTAGGCCACAAAGAGGGTTTTCATTGTAAAACAGATAACCCCAGCAGGCAACAGCCCCTACAGCGATGGATAGAATTGGCAGAACTCTACTTCTCCTGGTTTTAAAAAGGGCAATTCTGGTAATGCCATACTCATCATCTTTGATGATATGGTTTATTGTATAAATGAACAGGGACCCGGTGACGATCGAAAGGGTCTTAATGGCAGCGTCAATAATATCTCTGATTTGGTCTTCATAGGCATGATAAAAGATCCAGACCGAATCTTTATAGGCCGGAAAAAAAATTACGACAAAGTACAAGGAAAAAAATATGAACACTATTGAGTTTGCGCGTCTGAGGTTGAAGTGCATCTTTAGTTTGCTCCTTAAATAACAAACTAAATTATACAAAAAACCCCGACATTAAACAATGTCAGGGAAGCACCTATTATCGCGATTAATCGCGATTATCACAATTTATCGCGCTATATTGAGTTAAATAGTCACATTCATAAAATCATCAATTCTTTTAGAAAAATCCACTTCCTCCAAATCACTAACCTTGTTTTTGTTGGGAAATTTCCCTTTGTCAGAATCAGATATAGCGCCATTTATATACTGCGAGGGCAAAATGACCTTATCTTCACTGTGTAATCCGAAACGAGGATGCTTTCTGTTCCGATTATTCGGATTTATTGGGGTAAGAATGTCCATTGCCAACAACTCCTTTTTTTTTAAAATATGCTGCGTAATGTGTGCTTGAGCTGGTACTGTAATCCAGTTCTTAATTATAATAATATATGTTGAGCAACGTACTGTCAATATGTTGGTTCGATTCGGTGTGGTTAAGATATAAATATTATGGGGCGCACCAATTAATTGTTGTAGCAATATATGGAATAAACCTATTGGGCTTGCGTATGGAGGCCACACAGAGCGGGTGAACATTTATAAGCAGCGACTTTGCGGAAGGATTGATGCGATTCT
>WRII01000076.1 GCA_009782825.1 Peptococcaceae bacterium | reverse complement strand
CTCCGCTGCGCTGCGTTCAAACAGTCGAATTTTGCCGCGCCGTCGCTAAGAATCGCATCAATCCTTCCGCAAAGTCGCTGCTTATAAATGTTCGCCCGCTCTGTGTGGCCTCCATACGCAAGCTCAATAGGTTTATCCCATATATTGCTACAACAATTAATTGGTGCGCCCTTGTATCGTTATCTCCTTGATTATCTCCTTGCATCTATGCCATAATGTATCTGCAAATCAAATCGGAAAGGATGTCCCCGCATATGATAAACCTTACAAAAGCTTTCTGCCTGCCTTTTGTTATGGCGCTCCTGATCGCAGCATTCTTTACAGGCTGTACAGGCTGTACAGACGGATCTGACACATTGGGATCACCCTTTCAGGATATGCTTCCTGTGTCGTCAACCGATGATCAGACCGGCAAACCGCCTCATAGATGCGGAGGCGGCACCATTACTGACGGTGCCAACTTCCGCTCTCTTGCCGTAAACAAAAGCGGCGCCACAGAAGAGATTACCCTTACGTTCGATTACCCCCCGTCTGATGATTATTTATCCGTCGATTATGTTTCTGATCGCCACACAGTTCCCTCCTATAGCGCCAACTACACAGAAAATCCAGGAGCGCTTATTATGACTATCGGCGGTGTCAGACGCTTTGACGCGGCCAAGTCATTTCCGGATGTGGTCACTCAAAGCGACTATGTTTCTGACGTTTACCCGAGACCTCTTTATGATGATTCCGCCGTGTCCTTCCTGATTGTTTTTTCGAAAAGTGTCTATTGTGATTTTAAAGCATACGAATCCTCCGGCAGACTCGTCATAACCGTCACAGAAAGCAGCGAGCAGAACACAGATACCGTTTATTCCCTCAGAACCCCGTCCGTGCTGTGGAAAAGCGAGCTGAATGTGTATTCGCACTTCGCCTTCGACCTGACTTTGGGAAACGGCCACCGGATTGCAAACGCAGGTAATCATAGAGTGATGAAAGACAGAGAAGGAAGCTGGATTATTGAGATAGGCTGTTATTCAACGCGTGCAGAGGCGGAATCCGACCTTGGAACTGTTAAGAGAATCTTCTACACTGATCAAGAATGCCCGTTTTTTATCGAAGAACGAAAGGCGCAGGAATTGCCAAAAAAACTCTAATACATTACTGCAACCCACTGTAAATAACAACCCAACAGATGAGATAAGATAAACAAGATGGCAAAAACACACACTCTCAAAACCTCATATCTGGTGCGCCGCTTCGCGCCCTACTTCCGCAAATACTGGCCGGTTCTGACGCTGGATCTGTTCTGCGCGTCCTTAACTACCCTGTGCGAACTGGCGCTGCCACTGATTGTCCGCCACATAACCGACAAAGGCATGAACGACCCGGCGGCCCTCACCGTCTCCGTCATCCTGACCTTAGGCGGGCTGTACATGGTGCTGCGTATCATCGACGTAGCGGCCAATTATTTCATGGCCAATGTGGGCCACGTCATGGGGGCGCGCATCGAAACCGACATGCGCCGGGATCTGTTCGCCCATCTGCACAAGCTATCCTATTCCTACCACAGCAACACCAAAGTCGGCCAGCTCATGGCGCGCATCACCAGCGACCTCTTCGATATCACAGAATTCGCCCATCACTGCCCGGAAGAATACTTTATCGCTGCCATCAAAATCACTGTCTCTTTCACCATCCTCAGCCGCATCAACCTGTGGCTCACCCTCATCATCTTCATCCTCGTCCCCCTTATGATCCTGGTCTCATCGCGCAATATCAGGCGCATGAGGGACGCTTTCAAGGAGTCCCGCAACCAAATCGGCGAAATCAATTCCCAGGTTGAAGACAGCCTGTTAGGCGTTCGCGTGGTCAAGGCCTTCACCAACGAAACTATCGAGGAGGAAAAATTCGCCGAAAACAACGCCGGCTTTCTGCGCATCAAGAAAAAAGCCTACCGCTACATGGCCCTGTTCCAAAGCACAACGCGCCTGTTCGACGGCATTATGTACATCGCGGTCGTTGTGGCCGGATCCCTCTTCATGATCCATGGCGCCCTCACCCCGCCTGATCTGGTCGCTTTCCTGCTCTATATCACCATGCTGCTGACGTCGATCCGCCGCATCGTCGAGTTCGCGGAACAATTTCAGCGGGGGATGACCGGGCTTGAGCGGTTTCTGGAAATCCTGGATGAGGACGTGGAAATCCAGGACAAAGAAGACGCCATCGTTCTGGGCCCTCTGTCCGGAAACATCCGTTTCGACAAAGTCAGCTTCCGCTATGCCGACGACGACAGCGCCGTCCTCTCCAACATCGACCTCCACGTCCAAGCCGGCGAAAACATAGCCCTGGTCGGCCCTTCCGGCGGCGGCAAAACCACGCTGTGCCATCTGATCCCGCGGTTCTACGACGTCACATCCGGGCGCATTCTTGTGGACGGCCACGACATCAAAGACGTCACCCTGTACTCCCTGCGCTCCCAGATCGGTGTCGTTCAGCAAGACGTCTATCTGTTCTCCGGCTCGGTCTACAATAACATCGAATACGGCCGGCCAGGCGCAAACGAAGCGGAAGTCATTGAGGCGGCCAAAAAAGCAGGGGCCCATGATTTTATCACCCAGCTGCCCGACGGCTACCACAGCCATGTGGGCGAACGGGGCGTCAAACTCTCCGGCGGACAGAAACAGCGCCTCAGCATCGCCCGGATCTTTTTGAAAAACCCGCCCATCCTCATCCTCGACGAAGCCACCTCCGCCCTCGACAACGAAAGCGAATGGCTTGTCCAGCAGTCTTTGGAAGCCCTGACGAAAGGGCGGACGACTTTTACCATCGCCCACCGTCTGAGTACTATCCGCAGCGCCAAGGTGATCCTGGTGCTGACCGATGAAGGCATCATCGAACAGGGCGCCCATGAAGAACTTTTGGCCCGGGAGGGGGTCTACGCTCGGCTGTATACGTTGTATAATGCGGCTCAGGATTCGTCAAAAGCGTAAGCCAAGAGCGCGAGTCAAGAGCGCTGTTCCCCATCACTCACTTCTTTTTCCATCATCACCACAGCCTGAGCGCTGATCCCTTCCCCCCGGCCTTCCGGCCCCAAACCCTCCGTCGTTGTCGCCTTGACAGAAATCTGGTCTGCCGCCAGTCCCAAACATACCGCAAGATTGCGGCGCATGGACTCAATATATGGTGATAACCGCGGTTTTTGCGCACAAATCACCGTATCAATATGACTGACAGCATATCCATGATCCCTGACCATAGCCGCCACCTCTCTCAGCAAGATGATGCTCGAAATATCTTGATACCTCCCGTCACTGTCCGGAAAGATCTTGCCAATATCCCCCAAAGCCAGCGCCCCCAGCAACGCATCTATCAGGCTATGAATCAGCACATCCGCATCAGAATGGCCCAGCAGTCCCCGTTCACAGGGAATAGTGACCCCTCCCAAAACCAACAGACGTCCCTCCACAAGAACATGCATATCATATCCCAGGCCGCAGCGCATACGGGGCTGCAGCGAATGTGCTTCCTCAACTGCCACACCTTTTTCAGCTGCCACTCCAGATACTTCTGATTGCCTTACCTCCAAATCCCGGGCCGCCAACACACTCCTGGCATACTCCACATCCTCCGGCGTGGTAATCTTAATATTATCATAAGACCCCTGAAACACCACCACATCATGTCCCTGCCACTCCACCAAGGCAGCCTCATCCGTCCCCTCAAAACCTTGAGCCTTCGCCTCGGCATGAACAGCACGAAGCAAAGCCCCCTTAAACATCTGGGGCGTTTGCGCCAGCCACAACTCCTCCCGGCACAGTGTCTGCAGCACCCTGCCGTTTCCATCAACTCTTTTCACGGTATCCTTGACCGGAACCGCCATCATCCACGCTTCCGGCATCTTTGGCATCTCCAATATTTCCAACGGATTACTCTGGCTCTCCCCCAGACTCTCCCCTTGGCTCCCCCCCAGACCCCGCCGGACAAAAGCCTCCAAGTCATCAGCCTTAAGCAAGGGCCGCGCCCCATCATGGACGAGCACATACTCCACATGCTCATCCACCAAGGTTAACGCGTTAGCCACCGACTGCTGGCGCGACTCCCCGCCAGCCACCACACTCACATGAGACACATCCCGCAACACTTCTTGCGCACGCAGCAGATCCCGGCGCCCTATAGCCACAATCACCGGGACACACTCTCCTAAAACAGACCGAAACACCTCAACCGTCCGCATCAACACAGGCCGCCCCGCCAAGTCGAGAAATACCTTATCAATGCCCCTCATGCGGTGACTGCGCCCGGCAGCGGGAATAATAACCGCTATTTTAGCCATAACCCCGATAAACCCATCTTTCTCTGTGTTTTTCTCATTCATATGGGAAAACAAGAAAATCCAATACTGACCACTGATCACTGACCACTGACCGCTGACCGCTTGCGGGCGTAGCCCGCTTTAGAAATTCGCCCCAGCCTCATGTACGTAATACCTTGCCGCATCCTGATCCTCCAAATCATCTTTTGGCTTGACAAAAATCATCCGGCCCGCCGACGTCTGCAGCACTGTTGTCACTGTCACAGAAGCCTCCTGCCCGATCAAATGACGGCCCCCATCCACCACCACCATAGTTCCGTCCTCAAGATAGGCCACACCCTGCCCAGCTTCCTTTCCTTCCTTCAGCACCTGGACAATCATAGTCTCCCCTGGCAGAACCACCGGTTTGACCATATTAGCCAATTCATTAATATTCAGCACCTTCACTCCATGAAGCTCCGCAATCTTGTTCAGATTGTAGTCATTCGTCAGAATCGGCATCTTCATACTCTGGGCCAGGCGAACCAGCTTGCTGTCCACTTCCGTGACATCGTCAAAATCCCGGTTGCTGATCTCCATCTCAAACTCTTCCTTCTTCGAAATATGGTTGAGAATATCCAGCCCCCGGCGGCCGCGGTTGCGCTTAAGCATATCTGAAGAATCCGCGATTCTCTGCAATTCATCCAGCACAAATTCCGGTACCAGCAGCGTTCCATCCAGGAACCCCGTATCGAGAATATCCGCAATACGCCCATCAATGATCACACTCGTATCGAGAATTTTGTACAATTTGTTCGGCGCAGAAACCAACTCAGCCTCAGCCTTTTTATCAGCCTTAGCCTTTTCCTGCCTCTCCGTCTTCTCTTGATGCTTGTCTTTGCGGCGACTCATCATACCTTGAATATCTTCCCGCCGTTTAGCGCCGACCACCAGCCCAAGATACCCGCCGAGATACCCCAGCAGAATACTCACCACCACAGAAATGATGGGACCTGCCACCGGAATACTCATGTAAGCGCTGTTAAAGAGCGTCGCCAGCAAAACCCCCAGAAAAAGTCCAATCGTCCCACTTATAATTTCGACCAGAGACATTTTGACCAAACTTCCCTCAATCCATTTGACCGTCGCCCCGGCAAAACGCATAATAGCCGGCGCCACCAGGTACCCCAGAACCCCAAAAACAATAATAAAAAAAGCATAAACCAAAAAGGTGTAGACCCAAGACGCCTCAATAGCAACGCCGACAAGGTCACCCAAGGCCCCAATGGCGCCCGCATTCATAAGAATATAGTTCAATAAAAAGCCTACCCCCGCACTCACCAGTGCAATCAGAATCCGCATTACCTTCTTCAGTGTCCTCGACCCCCTTTACCTGATTAATTGACATCATTATACCATAAACTGGATAATAAGAAATTGGGAAAATAAAGAATTGCGTAACAATTTGTGTCGCATTGTAATTACCATTATATCAGGAACATCCCAACATGGTAAAGGTTATTTTAGGGTAAATCATCTCATAGTTTCTAGATGTTTCTGGTATTTTCGACAAAAACCGATCCCGGCAGCAAATATTTTTCCTAAAACTGACTAAAAAGGTAAATTGACAAGGGCCAAATTTCCTGCCTATAATGGGACTATCAGGATTCAGGAAAGGGTGGTCGCCCATGACCAGTTCCGGAAGTTTTCAAAAAACTGTAGATACTATGCTTATCCGTCATCAAAGCATCCTCGACATTTTAGCCAAGAACCAAGAAGCCTCCGCCCGTGTAACCCGTGCCGTCACCAAAGCTGTCACATCCTGCGGCTGCCTTTCCATTGAGGCTCGTAAGGAACCCATCCCCGAAAACGCTACCATCTCGGATCTCAAAAAACTGCTGAGCTCCCATGTGACAGGGATCCTCTGCCCCAACTGCCTGGAAACCATTGAGGCGGAGCTGGGAAGACAGATGTTCTACCTTGCCGCTCTGGCCAACACCCTGAACCTCTCCCTTGATAACGCCGTCGAACGGGAAGAGGATATGCTCAAAACTTTAACCGTCTTCACTATGCGCTAAACAGAATCTCAATCATCTCTTCAATCGTTTTGACGGGATAAAATGTAAGGTTGGCCCTCCCTGTAAGGGTAACTTGTTTCAGTCGGGCCTCATTGGCTTCCGGAAAGACACATCGGTCAAAACCAAAATCCTGAGCTTCAAGAATACGCTGCTCGATTTGGGCAATGCCGCGCACCTCGCCGGTCAGCCCCAGTTCCCCCACCATGACCATCTTCGGAATCATTTTATCCTTCAGAGCCGACAACAGCGCCCCAGCCACAGCCATATCCACGGCAGGTTCCGAGATCTTCAGACCCCCTGCCACATTGACAAAAACATCTTTAGACGCAAAAGGAAATCCAATTCGTTTATCAAGAACCGCCAACAAAATCAGCACGCGATTATAGTCAAGACCGTTGACTGTGCGCCGGGGCTGGCCATACACTGACGGCGTCACCAGAGCCTGAATTTCCACAAGCAAAGGCCTGGTTCCTTCCATTGTCACTGTGATGGCAGAGCCGATAGCCGGCGCCCCACCTTCCAAAAAGATCTGGGAAAGATCCCTGACTTCCACAAGACCGCTGCCGCGCATCTCAAAGACCCCGATCTCATTGCTCGGCCCAAAGCGGTTTTTGATGGCGCGCAAGAGCCGGTAAATATGATACTGATCCCCGTCAAAATAAAGGACTGTGTCCACCATATGCTCCAGCACCCGGGGACCGGCAATCGTCCCGTCCTTCGTCACATGCCCCACCATAAAAACCGCAATACCGTGATCCTTCGCCAGCCGCATGAGAAAAGAGGCGCTTTCCCTCACTTGGCTTACACTGCCCGGCGCCGACTGCAGGTCATCCAGCATCATGGTTTGGATCGAATCAATAATGAGGACATTAAAGCCGCCGCTCAGAACCTCTTCGCCCACAATGTCCACAGACACCTCCGCCATAACATGGATCATCCCCCGGGCATCGTTTCGTGGTTCGTGATCCGACTCCGGATCAAGGCCCAGCCTGTGTGCTCTAAGCTTAATCTGGCGCAGGGATTCCTCCCCGGAGATATACAGCACTTTAGCGCTCCGCCCCATAGAGTGCGCCATCTGCAGCATAAAAGTGGATTTTCCAATACCCGGCTCTCCGCTCAAAAGCACCAAGGATCCCGGAACCACCCCCCCTCCTAAGACCCGATTCAGTTCAGCACTGCCTGAATCCCAGCGATCCTGACTCGACACCTCAATGTCCGCCAGAAGAATCGGGCGTTGGGCGCTAACACGTGACAGGGGATCAGCGACGGAACTCTTTTTCGTGACACGCTCCTCCACAAAAGAGTTCCATATCCCGCATCCCGGACATTTTCCCATCCATTTGGCGTGTTCATACCCACATTCGCGGCAAAAGAAAGTGGTCTTCCCTTTATCTTTACTCATGACTCTGGTTTATCTTTGTCAGACTTGTCCTTCTCAGATCTGCTCTTTGCCGGTTTTCCTTGCTCAGCCTCATCCCTCTCGGATCTGCTCTTTGCCGGTTTGCCTTGCTCAGGCTCACCCTTCTCGGATCTGCTCTTTGCCGGTTTGCCTTGCTCAGGCTCACCCTTCTCGGATCTGCTCTTTGCCGGTTTGCCTTGCTCAGGCTCATCCCTCTCGGATCTGCTCTTTGCCGGTTTGCCTTGCTCAGGCTCATCCCTCTCGGATTTACCCCTTATTGGCTTGCCCTTCTCAGACCTGCCCCTTGTCGGTCTTTCCTTAACAGAACCCTCTTTCTCGCCGGCCTGCTTTGTCTTGTCGGTCGGCTTTGTCTCGTCGGCCTGCTTTGTCTTGTCGGTCGGCTTTGTCTGGCCGGTCGGCTTTGTCTGACCGGTCGGCTTTGTCTGACCGGTCGGCTTTGTCTGACCGGTCGGCTTTGTCTGGCCGGTCGGCTTTGTCTCGTCGACCGGCTTTGTCTCGTTGGCCGGCTGCGCCTGATCGGGCGGTTTCGCCTGATACATCGGTTTTGCCCGGTTAGCCGGTACAGGCTTGCCTATCTTTGACGCTTGCAGAGCCGTCTCCGGTTTCACTTTGGCAAAATCCAGAGCGGTATCTTTGACCGAAATTTTAACCCGATCTCCCAGGGCAAACTCTTCCGACAGAATCTTTTCAGAAAGCGCATCTTCCACCAAACGCTGAATCGCCCGGCGCAAGGGCCTGGCTCCATAATTCTTATCTTCGCCCTCCCGGGCCACAAATTCGTAAACATCCCGCCCCAAAGTCACGGAGAGCCCCTGCTCTTCAATTCTTTTGATCACATCTTGCAGCAAAATTTCCGTAATCATCACCATATCATCACTGTTCAGAGCCCGGAACACCACAAGATCGTCGACGCGGTTCAAAAACTCCGGCCGGAAGGTCTTCTTCAGCTCATCCATGACCCGGGCACTCATACTCTTATACTCACTTTGCTCATTACGTATGGCCGCAAATCCCATAGCCTCTTTGTTCAGGAAAGTCGCCCCCACATTGGAGGTCATAATCACCACCGCATTGCGAAAGTCCACCACACGCCCCTTGGAATCCGTGAGTCGTCCGTCCTCCAAAACCTGCAGAAGAATGTTAAAAGCATCAGGATGGGCTTTCTCAATCTCGTCAAAAAGCACCACACTGTAAGGCCGGCGGCGCACCAACTCTGTCAGCTGGCCCCCCTCGTCATGACCCACATAACCCGGCGGGGATCCCACCATGCGCGATACCGCATGTTTCTCCATGTATTCAGACATATCCACACGAATCAGAGCATTCTCATTCTCAAACAAAACCTCAGCCAAGGTGCGGGCCAGCTGGGTTTTCCCCACCCCTGTAGGCCCAAGAAAAATAAAGGAGCCGATGGGACGCTTAGGATCTTTGAGCCCGGCCCGGGCACGGCGAATGGAGAGAGAAACCGCCTTAACAGCCTCGTCTTGCCCCACCACTCTCTCGCGCAGGCGCGATTCCAGACGAAGAAGTTTTGCGCCCTCTTCTTCCGCCAGTTTGGCCACCGGAATCCCTGTCCAGCCGGCCACAACCTGAGCCACATTGTCCACCTCAACCACCAGGCTTTCTTTTTCCCGAGAAGATTCCCATTCCTGGCGTACATGGTTCAGCTGCCGGCGGACTGCCTGTTCTTTGTCCCGCGCCTGGGCTGCTTTCTCAAATTCTTGCCGGCGCACCGCTTCTTCCTTTTCCTGCTTCAGAACATCCGCTTCTTCTTCCAAGAGCTTGAGCTCCGAGGGGACAGTAAAACTTTGGATACGCACTTTTGAGGCCGCTTCATCCACAAGATCAATAGCCTTGTCAGGCAGGAAACGATCGGAAATATAACGGCTGGCCAGCCGTACGGCAGCCTCAATGGCCGCATCTGTAATCTTTACTCTATGATGGGCTTCATAGCGATCCCTCAGCCCATGTAAGATGGCGATCCCTTCCTCAATAGTCGGTTCGCCCACCAAAATGGGCTGAAATCTCCGCTCCAAGGCCGGATCCCGTTCAATATGTTTGCGATATTCATCCAACGTTGTGGCGCCAATGCATTGAAGTTCCCCACGGGAAAGAGCCGGCTTCAAAATATTCGCGGCATCAATAGCCCCTTCGGCCGATCCCGCGCCAATCAGCGTATGCAGCTCATCTATAAAAACGATGACATTTCCCGCCATCCGGATTTCTTCCATGATTTTTTTCATGCGTTCTTCAAATTCGCCCCGATACTTGGTTCCCGCCACAATCGTGGAAAGATCCAGCGTCACCACACGCTTTTCCCCAAGAATCTCCGGCACCTGCCCGTCAATAATCCTTTGGGCCAAGCCTTCAGCAATGGCCGTTTTGCCCACGCCGGGTTCGCCAATCAGCACAGGGTTGTTCTTCGACCGGCGGCAGAGAATCTGGATCACACGTTGAATTTCCGTTTCTCTCCCCACTACAGGATCCAGCTTCCCTTCACTGGACATAAGATTCAGATCCCGGCCAAATTCATTCAAAAGGGGCGTCCCTTGGGCAGACTTGAATCCCGCTCCCCCCGACCCCGGCGGCGACACATTTTCCGCTTCGCCCCCCAGCACATTCACAATCTGCTCCCACACCTTCTCGGGGCTGACCCTGAGTTCCAACAGAACTCTGGCCGCAATACCCTCTCCCTCAATCACAAGACCCAAAAGCAAATGTTCCGTGCCCACATAGTTGATCCCTTGGCGCTGAGCTTCTTCATGAGCAATCTGCAGCACACGCTTCACCCGGGGAGATAGGGCCACTTCGGCGGTATTCGGTTCCCCCATTCCTGTCAACTGCACAATTTTGGCACTCGTCTTCTCAGCGTCCACTCCCAGATCGCTCAGCACCTGGGCGGCAACCCCTTCCCCTTCTTCAATCAAGGCCAGCAGCAGATGTTCCGTGCCGATAACCTGATGTCCCATCTGTCTGGCCACAGTTTCCGCAAGCATCAAGGCTCTTTCCGCCCGTTGAGTGTATTTTTCCGGCATAGTATCATGTTCTCCTTTGTCCATGTTCTTTTTTAGGCTTCGGCTTCATCTTGCTCCGTCTTAACCGCCGCCAAAAGTACGGCGCAAATACGCAGCACGAGCCACCTCCAAGGCCGTTTTCTCTAATTCTGTCTCCCCAATCTTCTCCTCCGCAATCTTCATTTCAGCTTCCCTCCCGATCTCATCTTCTTTAGCCATCCGATCCTGCAAAGTTCCGGGCAGGCAGTTCACCAAGGTTTCCAGATAGCTGACATCACTCTTAGGCAGGATATCCATATCCATACCCAATCGATCCAGGGAAAGGGTCTTGAAAGCTTCATCCGCTGACAAGAGGCGGGCGTTCTTTAACGTGCCCCGGGCGCGCCAGACTTGGTCTTCCAAGATGAGACGGCCTTCCTGAGCCAAGTGGCTGCGTGCCTGTATCTCTTTTTCAACAACTTTCTGCGTCATCGCGTCCAAGTGTCCCATGGTATCCTCCTCTGATTTTCCCAGGGTAATTTGGTTAGAAATCTGGTAGAGGTTCCCGTAAAACTGAGATTTTTCTCCATAGAGTCCCCGCACAGCCACACCCATCTGAGCCAGAGCCCCTATAACCTCGCGGACTTGCCCCAAAATGCCGAGTCCCGGCAGGTGCAGCATGACAGATAAACGCAATCCTGTCCCTACATTGGTGGGGCAGGCCGTTAAGTAGCCGAATTTCTTGTGAAAAGCCAACGGCGCCTTGTCTTCAATCTGATCATCAATATCTGAAGCTAAACGCCAGGCGTCCAGATAGTCCCCCGCCCCTTCCAGAATCTGGATACGGATATGATCCTCTTCATTGACCATGATGGCCACCCGATGATCCCGGGACAAAAACAGCGTCCGCGGTCTGTCGCCTTCAGCAAATTCCGGACTCATCAGATGTTTCTCCACCAAGATCCTCTTCTCATTATCCGTGAGCGCCTCCATAGATAAAGCGTGCAAAGAGTTCTGAGAGATGTGGACCTGAGCAAGGATTTGGGATATTATTTTTTCCAATTCACAGCTCTTCTCTGAGGGCAAAGCGTGGGGAAACGGCCAGCCGGCAAGATTGCGGGCCAAACGCACCCGAGTACTGACCACTATTGTAGGCTCCCAAGACTCAGAGCGCATCCAAAGGCTTGGCTCACTCAAAAGCTGCTGCACTTTACTGGGCATCGGGATTCGCTCCCCGGCCCGGGACTCATTCGTCATCTGCACTCTCCCCTTTCGGCTGCGTTTCCAAGTCACGAATGCGGTCGCGCAGCACAGCCGCTTCTTCAAATGCCTCTTTCTCAATACACTTTTTGAGCTTGTCTTTCAACTGTTCCAAATTGGCGGCTTCCCGCAGAGCCGATTCAAAGCGTTTAGGAATCTTTCCCTCGTGCCGGCCTTGCCCATGAATGCGCCGCAGCAGGGTCTCCATCTGAACGGCAAAATGGTCGTAACACTCGCCACAGCCCACTTTGCCCGCATTCTGTATGCGCGTCGCTGAGGTGCGGCATGCGGGACAACCTTCTTCCTTCGTGGTTTGAACGCCGATTTCCTGCATGGCATTGGCGGCCGAAGCTCCCAGAAAGGTCTGCAGCAAACCCGCCATCAAGGAATGGCCTAAAGCGGCGCCGCTGGGCTGCAGCTCCTGGGCACATTTCTGGCACAGATGGGTTTCGGAAAACGTGCCGTTGATATTATGCTGAACATGTACACTGGCCTGTCGGATATGGCATTTTTGACAAAGCATAAAATCACTCCTCATCCATTTTAATGTTGATTAATGTTGGGGACCTGTAAGCTTAGGCTGATCCAGGTCGGCCCGTGATAGATTGATTAAAATTTCTTTTATCATTTTTGCACGCAGACGGGATGCGTATGTGTCATTGGGAAAATCACTGATGATTTTATCAGCAAAAATACTTTTAAAGAGAACGGTCTCCCGAGGTGATAAAATCGCTTCCTCGCATAAATTCTCCAAAAGGTTGTAAGCGCGGGCCTGGGAGAGTTCTTCCCCCAGCAGTTCCTGCATGAGCCTATGATAGTTGCTTTCCTGGTCAAACCCCAAGCGCACAATCCTCAAATATCCTCCTCCTCCTCGCCGGCTTTCAACCATGTATCCTTTTTCCACTGTAAATCGTGTTGTCAGCACATAATTGATTTGGGACGGCGCGCAAGAGAATCTCTCTGCCAGAAAACCCCTTTGCAGAATCACATACCCCCCTTCGGCTTGACCGAGAATATTTTTAATATAAGCTTCTATCTTATCAGCAAGATTTCCCATGAATCTCACGCCTCTCTACTGACCTTTTTTGACCTTCCGTACTATTGTATCCCGTTTCCATAGTATTTGCAAGTATGACCCTCTCACCCGGGCGTACCAATTAATTGTTGTAGCAGAATATCCCAGAACACGGGGTTGTTCCTTGAAGCCGGCCACACAGAGCGGGCGAACATTTAACGCGCTCGATTCTATGGGATTGTGCGCTTCTAAGC